>JBJKOY010000343.1:0-1406 GCA_046706945.1 Ignavibacteriaceae bacterium
TTCCTGTCGAGGATATATGTTTCTATCTTCGGCAGCCAGGAGAACCTGGGTATATCGTAAGTATCGAAATTCAAATCGAAGATCTCTCCGTTCTTGAAATGAATTTCTTCTCTCAGCGCATAACCCAGCCCCATAGTTATGCATCCTTCCATTTGGATTTTTGCGCCTTCCGGATTTATTGCAAGTCCCATATCCTGCGCGCATACTACCCTTTTGACGCGGATCCTTCCGTTGTTTTTATTTACTTCGACCTCTGCCGCCGCTGCTACCGTTGTTCCCGCATCGATTCCGCAGGCAATGCCGAATCCTCTACCGCTCGGCGCTTTACCCGGCTTCCATCCGAATTTTTCGGCGACGGTTTTGACGACATCGATCATTTTTTTGTCTTTCAGCTGCCGCAGCCTGAACTCAACGGGATCTACCCCTGCTTTGGCCGCCATTATATCTATTTGAGATTCCCTGGCAAAAGTATTCGTGTTGTTCCCGGGGGCTCTCCACGCACCGGTGGCAAACGGATGGGCTTCCCTGCTCTCGCTCCATGCGCTGCCGTGAGTGAAGGTACTGTGGTTGGGGATATCGTAAAACTGGCGGGCTCCTCTCTCGCCGGCATAATAAACATGATAGTCCCAGAAGCTCATTAAGCCGTTCTTATTTATTCCCGATTTTATTTTTACAACCGCGGCCGGCCTGAACGAATCTTCGAAGAACTCGTCTTCGCGCGTCCAAGCCACCTGTACGGGCTTTCCCGTTATTTTCGCCAGCCGCGCCGCTTCCAGAACCTGCACGTGCCTGGTCTTTCCTCCGAATCCGCCGCCCACGAAAGGGGGGATTACATGAACATTCTCCGGAGGTACGCCGAGTTCTTTTGCCACTTCGTCTTTAGCCCTGAATGGCGCCTGGGTCGAAGCCCATACGGTAACTTTTTTTCCTTCTATTTTTACTACTGCCGTGTGGGGTTCCATAGGTGCATGCGCTTTATATCCGTCGGTATAAGTTACGTCGAAAACCTCGGAAGATTCCTTTTCTCCTTTTGCAAGATCGCCCCCGCCTGCAATGCTTTCGCCCTCGCCTGCAACCTTCAGCAGATGATCGAAGATATTTTTATTGTCTATTCCGGTATTCGGTTTTTCGTACTTTGCTTTTATTTTTGAAACGGCGGCGTCCGCGACATCCGGGTACTTATGCAGTGCCGCTATAAAATCGCCTTCGTGAACGATCTGCACGCCTTCTATTTTTTCCGCTTCGGATACGTCGACTTCCGATAATTTTGCACCGTGGGCGGGCGGACGTAAAATTTTAGCGTACAGCATACCGGGCAGCTGAACATCGGCGGTATAGACCGCCTCCCCCGTTACTTTTTTATGCGCGTCGCGCCTTGTATACGATTTCCCGATTATTTTAAATTC
>JBJKOY010000344.1:0-3494 GCA_046706945.1 Ignavibacteriaceae bacterium
GCCTTCAACCAGAACCCATTCATGATCTTTTGTGTACTTTAAGTTTTCCGGGAAGCTCATTTTCACCTCGGTTAAAAGTTAGATATTTAGGAGCCTGCGGGAAGGTCCACGTTGTTTCCCGTCGTAAATTTTCCGGGAAAAAATCTCTTATGTAAATATAAATTTATCAAGGAATCCGGTATCGAAATTTCCGGATAAAAACCTGTTGTCTTCAAGTACTTTTAAATGAAAAGGGATAGTCGTATGAATTCCTTCAACGATAAATTCTTCCAGTGCTCTTTTGCCTCTTAAAAGCGCATGTTCCCTGTTTTCGCCCCATACAATTAATTTTGCTATAAGCGAATCGTAATTAGGCGGAATCGAATAGGACTGGTATATATGCGAATCTACTCTGACGCCGAAACCTCCGGGAAAGTGAACCGACTGGATTTTACCAGGCGAGGGCCTGAAATTATGCTCCGGGTCCTCCGCGTTTATCCTGAACTCGATGCTGTGTCCTTTAGGCTTTCCGGGCAGTGTTTCGATGTTCTCACCGGCGGCAACAAGTATTTGCTGCCTTACAATGTCGACGCCGTATACAAATTCCGTTACCGGGTGTTCCACCTGAATACGGGTATTCATCTCCATGAAATAAAAATTTTTATTTTTATCCAGAAGGAATTCGACCGTTCCCGCGCCCTCGTAATTTACTGCTTTTGCTCCGAGGATTGCGGCTTGCCCCATTTTTTCCCTCAGTTCGGGGTCCAGCGCCGGAGAAGGCGATTCTTCTATAAGTTTCTGATGCCTTCTCTGTACGGAACAATCTCTTTCGCCGTAGTGAAGGACATTGCCGAAAGTATCGCCGATTACCTGAATCTCCACATGACGAGGATTTTCAACGAATCTTTCTATATATACAGCAGGATTGCCGAATGAAGATTCCGCTTCCGAGCGGGCCGTTTGAAAAGAAGAATCGAAATCCTTTTCTTCCCACACGATCCGCATGCCTTTTCCGCCGCCTCCGGCGGAAGCTTTAATAATAACCGGGTAGCCTATTTCCGCGGCAAGCATCCTACCGCTTTTTTCGTCCGCTACTATACCGTTGCTGCCCGGGACTACCGGGACCCCGTTTTCCTGCATTGTAGTTTTTGCAAATGCTTTGTCGCCCATTGCATTTATCATTTCCGGGGACGGACCTATGAATTTTATCTCGCTTTCGGAACAGATCTCCGAAAAGTTGGCATTTTCGGCAAGAAAGCCGTAGCCGGGATGAATTGCATCGGCGCCGGTGATATTTGCAGCGGAAATTATCAAAGGAATTTTCAGGTAACTGTCGCGGCTGGCCGCGGGTCCGATGCAGACGGCTTCGTCGGCAAATGTTACATGAAGAGAGTCCTTATCCGCTTCCGAATAGATTGCGACTGTTTTTATACCGAGTTCTTTACAAGTTCTTATAATTCTTAATGCAATTTCGCCGCGATTGGCTATTAGAATTTTGTTAAACAAATTTTCCTCTAACTACTGGCTGAGAGTCAGCTTTTTTGAATTAAGAAAAGGGGTTGGTTATATTCAACTGGCTTTCCGTTATCAATTAATATCTTTACTATCTTTCCGCTCACATCCGATTCTATTTCATTCATAAGTTTCATCGCCTCTATTTTACACAGGACCGAGCCGGCCGTAACGGTATCTCCCACCTGAACGTACGGATCGGCATCCGGTGCGGGTGCACGGTAAAATGTACCTACAATCGGGGACTTGACTTCGTGAAAGTCTGCCGTCTCTTCCTGAACGGGAATATTTTTTTCTTCCGGCTTTGTTTGGACCGGAGAATTATCGGTTGAATGTGAGGTTTGGCTAAGAATTACCTGAGGCTGCTCGAAGCTTTTAAAAGTTCTGATCTTTTTCGCAACTTTTACTCTTAAGCCGTTTTCTTCGACTTCCAGATCGGTAATTTCACTGGTATCTACTATTTTAACCAGTTTTTTAATTAGGTTTAAATCCATTTATTAATCCTATAATTAAGATTTTACTCTTTCCACATAATCCCCTGTTCTGGTATCGACCTTCAAAAGATCATCTACATTAATAAACAACGGAACGTTTATAGTCGCCCCGGTTTCCAATTTTGCGGGCTTCGTAGCGCCTGTTGCAGTATCCCCCCTGAACCCGGGTTCGGTATCTACAACCTTTAGCTGGACAAATATAGGAATTTCTACGTTTATAATTTCCGATCCGTTAAAAAGTATATCTATTTCAACGCTTTCCTTCAAATAATCCACGCCGTTTCCGAAATATTCAACCGGTACGTTTATTTGCTCGTAAGTTTCGTTGTCCATACAAACCAGGAAATCGGCATCCCGGTAAAGATACTGGTATTTTTTTCTTTCTACCCTTACAACCTCAATGCTTTCTCCGGCCCTGAATGTATTATCCAAGACCCTTCCGGTTTTTAAATTCTTCAGTGTGCTTCTAACAAAAGCACCCCCTTTACCCGGTTTAACATGTTGAAAATCAACAAGCGAATAAAGGTCGTTTTTAAATTTTATTATTAGTCCTGTTCTGAAATCCGAAGTATCTGCCATAAAATATTAATAATTGTTTGTTAATAAATAGACCAAAAAAATAGATATATAAGGCTTGAAAGTCAAGAAAACCTTTTTTCAAAATCTGAGGATTTTTTAGCGATTTTCCGTAAAATTCATGCAATTTTGAGCCGTTTATATCAAAATACACCCGGAATTCAAAACAACTCCCTCTTTAGTTTCTATTATAAATATGGTTATGCCTTAATGTAAACACTAATTAAATTCATAATAAATTCGTGTTATAAATCACGCTAATTCAAGAATTTTTCATTATCCACAACAGCAAAATCAATTCGAAATTTTAAACTTAACTGCGTTCTTAATCCTGCTCTTTTCCTTGCACCTGCTCTTAATCATAATCTTAATCCTAATCTTAATCTTGAACTTAAACTTGAACTTAATCTTCTTATCTCTCTATTCAATTTATTAGAAGGAGAAAGAGTAAGAGAAAGATTAAGATTAAGATTACTGTTAGGAATAATCGGCAGATTAAAATAGAAGCGGTAAGGAAAGATTTAAAAAGAAAAAGTGAAACTCTTAAAATTTTACTGCTGTTAAAGTTTAACAATCAAATTTAAAAGTTTCACTTTTAAAACCTTTATCCGAAGGGATTTTCATTCCACCTGAGCCAGGTAAGGGTTAGCTTCTCTGTAGGCATTGGAGTTTTGATAATCTTTTTTCAAGCGGTTAAAAACTTCCTTAGCTTCGGCGGTTTTACCGGCGCTTAAATAGTTTATGCCTGCATGAAGAAGGTAATTCGGATTAAGCGCATCCGTATCGGATACCCGGGAAGCTTCCCTGTAAAGACGGGCAGCTTTTTCAAAATCGCCCTTATAAGCATAAATTCCGGCTTCGCCGGCCAATGCCGCGGCCTTGTAAATATTAATGCCTCCGTCGTAGTCTTGATAATATTTTAACGCATCGTCG
>JBJKOY010000345.1:0-2196 GCA_046706945.1 Ignavibacteriaceae bacterium
ATTCTTAACATAATTTACCTTCTCTAAATATTTAATCTATTTTCTTCTTTTTAATAATGCATCGATAACAGACCGGGAAATATTAGGAAGTAAATCGCGATTAAATGAGACCTTAAATCCGCAAAGTCTCGAAATTAAAATCTGAAAATTATTTTTTGTTAAGAGAAAATTTTGGGGGAGGAATGAATTAAGAAATCCGTTTCCCAAGTCATTTGATTTAATTTAAGTATATTAAAAAACAAGGGCAAGGATTTATTTTTTTTGATAGGACTAAATTTTCCGGTTTGTCACGGTTTGTTCGGGAATATCCGCTATCGAATTTTAAAAGCGATACCTTTCCGGCAAGAGGCTGAACTTTTATGGAAGACGATAATTTTTTTACTACTCGTTCAACCCCTGACGGGGTTGCAATATGCTGGGAGCCATCGCCAGTTACAGACATTGATTCCCTAACGGGAATCCTATACATAATTTTTTAATTTTTAATTTGTAATTTTTAATTTTATTCAACTTTAGGACATATTTTTCAGCAATACACAACCCCGGAGGGGTTGAACTTTAACAAATCCTTACAATGCACTGCATTACTTGACTATTAACAATCGTTAGATTAAGTTGAAACTCCGGGGAAGCCTTAATATAAGAACTTATAACATATACCCTATACCTTATAACTATAATTTAAAAGGGATTAACAATAATGAATTTTTCTCTTAAAACAACAGCAGCAATCCTCATATCTTTCTGCGGCTTAACTTTCTGCGGAAGTATGCCGGGCAATAACAAAGCAGCAACTTATGACGGGATAAAAGAGATACTTAATAATATCTCGGTCGATTCATTAAAATCATACGACAACACCCTAGCCTCTTTCGGAACAAGACATACTATGTCGGATACAGTCAGCAGTACAAGAGGCATCGGCGCTGCGCGAAGATGGATTGCGGAAAAATTCGGATCGTTCGGTAAAAACAATCCCGACTTTAAGGTTTACGAAGACAGATTTACAATCGACAAAGCAAACCGGATTTCAAAACCGACCGAACTTGTCAACGTATACGCAATTCTGTACGGCAAAGAAGGACCGGCCGGAAGGTATGTTGTTATCTCCGGACATTACGACTCAAGATGCACCGACGTTACGGACTATACCTCGGACGCACCCGGAGCCGACGACGACGGCAGCGGTATTGCGCTGACGCTTGAAGCCGCCCGCGTACTTACTTCCCCGCATTTTAAACCCGAGGCGAACATTATTTTTATGTGCTTCGACGGCGAAGAACAGGGGCTTTACGGCAGTCTGCACTTTGCCGAAAATGCGCGGAAAATTAATATGAATATAATTGCCGATCTGAACAACGACATAGTCGGATCCATTAAAGGAGGCAACGGTATAATCCGCAATAATGCTGTGAGGTTATTTTCGGAATACTACGGTTCCGTGAAAATAGGAAACAGGGAAATAAACGCAGGCGCAATCGGATACGAAAACGACAGTCCCTCCAGGGAACTGGCAAGGTATATTCACGACATGACAAAATATTTCCTGCCGGGATTCAATATCGAATTGGTTTTCCGTCTCGACAGGTTTTTACGCGGGGGAGACCAATCATCCTTCAATAAATACGGTTATGCGGGAATCCGTTTTACCGAACCTAACGAAGATTACGATCATCAGCATCAGAACGTAAGAACTGCGACGGAGAATGTTAACGGAAAGGAAATCCAGGTTAAGTACGGAGATCTGCCGGAATTCGTAAACGGCGAATACCTAACCAAGGTCTGCAAAGTTAACACATTAAGCGCCGCGCTGCTGGCCGATGCCCCAGCGCCACCCCGGCATGCCGAGATGCTGGTCGATGAGCTTGAATACGGGACAAGGTTCAAATGGGATAATCCCGGTTCGGGGAAAGGAATTGAATGCTGGAAAATATATTACAGGAAAACATATGAGCCGTTCTGGTCGGGCTTTATTAATGTTGACGGATCAAAGGATGCGGTGATGCAATATAATTTAAAGAGTTTATCGAAAGACGATTATATATTCGGACTGGCAGCCGCCGGCGACAACGGTACGGAGAGCGTACCTGTCGCACCGATCCCCGGAAGTTAGGAATTAAAATTCCGGTAAAATCCGGATAACAAACATACACAAAATAATTCCGGACAATTACCGGAAGTAGAAGGATATATACC
>JBJKOY010000346.1:0-11511 GCA_046706945.1 Ignavibacteriaceae bacterium
GACGCGGAATCGCAGCGGATAATAGCAATAAGGAAATACGACGCAAAAGACCGCAGGTTTTTGGTTATCCATAAATCGGGTTCTCCTCTGATTAACACTTATTTAAATAAAAAAGGCGAGCCGCAGCTTGTTACAAAGAATACCGGCAAAATATTACCTTTGAAACCTCCGGCTGCTGTTTGCACGGAAGGCCTGGGGCATAAAGATCTTTCGTGCGGGAGCTGCCATACCTCATGGTCGCCTCAATGCATCGGCTGCCATACTCAGTATAACCCCGATGAAAAAGGAAATGATCTGCTCGACGGGAAAGCAACCGAAGGCAGATGGGATGAGACTCCATCCGGATACCTTGCCGGACCGCCTGCATTGGGAATTAGAATTACAAAAGACCGGAACGGTAATATTTCGAAAACGGTAGAGACGTTTATACCGGGCATGATATTGACAATTCAAAAGAATAATATAAATCCCGGGTCCTTAAAAAACACGGGCATTATATTTAGAAGAATGTTTGCACCGGCATTTTCCCATACCATAACAAAACAAAGCCGTTCATGCAAATCCTGTCATAGTGACCCGGTTGCTCTAGGGTACGGGAGAGGCAGGCTGGAATTCGTTAAGAACGGCAAATTCGGCAAATGGATTTTTACCCCGCAATATCCCCTGAGCAAATACGACGGTCTGCCGCTCGATGCGTGGATCCCTTTCCTCGGGACAAGGGAAAGCTACTATGCTACCCGGACAAACGTAAGACCCTTTAACGTCGATGAACAGAAAAACATACTTACAGTCGGCGCATGCCTTACCTGCCACCAGCCGGATTCGAAGGTAATGAAACTTTACCTTGATAACGGTAAAATGCCGGCGCCTAGCTCCAGGTGCTTACTTCCTATTTGGGAGTGAAGAATTATTCGAAAATGTTGGAACACGGACAACACTGACAACATTGCTTGATCCAATCAGTGATTTTCACGGTAATAATTTTTAAATATATTGAATTATAATAATTTGAGTTGCAATTTATTAGATAAATAAATTCAATGAAAATAGGGGAGGTTTAATATGTTACTTGAAAATTTAACTTCAAAAATTTTAAAAGCTTTTTATAAAGTGAATGATACACTCGGCTTCGGATTTCTTGAAAAAGTCTATGAAAATTCAATGTTTATTGAATTAAAAAGAATGGGATTAAAAGTAGAGAAACAAAAAAATATAAAAGTATTTTACGATGGATGTGAAGTCGGCGATTATTATGCCGATTTAATAGTGAATGATTCTGTTATTATAGAATTAAAAGCTGTTGAATCTTTACAAGAGGGACATGAAATACAATTGATTAATTATTTAAGAGCTACAAAAATTGAGGTATGTCTATTATTAAATTTCGGTAAAAAGTCAGGATGCAAAAGAAAAATTTTTACAAACGACAGAAAATTTCATTAGATCAATTATCAAAAATTAAAGGATTTTATTCCTAAAACAGAAACAAACATAGCTATTTCGTTAGATCTGAAATAAACCGTGATAATCCGTATAGTCCGTGTTGTCCGTGTTCTATTTCTTGAAAAGAGAAGAACTTATTCTTACAGTTGAGAATAAAAGCTGTTATTATATATCAATTACCAAGAGTTTTAACCGAATTTAGCTTGGCAAAATACTTGATATTTATAAATATCAAATTTTAGATAATTTTTTTCCTTTTATTTATACACATGAAAAAATGCGGACAGCAACAAAAATTGGGAGGGAATAACAATGGCAATCCCCAAAAGATACAATAAGTTCAAAGAAGACTTTCCAGAGATAGCCTCGGCATACGAATCGCTCGGCAATGCGGTTCACGGAGCAGGTCCGTTGAACGAAAAGACAAGAGCATTAATTAAGTTAGGGATTTCCGCCGGAGCCAGGCTGGAAGGCGGGTTTCATTCCCATGTAAGGAAAGCCCTTAATGCCGGGGTAACCAAGGAAGAAATGGTTCATGCCGTTTTGCTGGCCATGCCTACAATAGGTCTGCCTTCGACCATGGCCGCCTTAAGCTGGATCGATGACGTCGTGGAGAAAGAAAAGTAATGCGGGTATTAACCGACGGTTACAACAGGGTTCACGATTACCTAAGAATTTCTTTAACTGATAAGTGTAATCTTAATTGCTTATATTGCAATCCGGCGGACTACAAAGTCCATAAACTAAAAAAGAACGAGATACTTACTTTCGATGAGCTTATACGACTGATAAATTTATTTACCGGGAGACTGGGTTTTAAAAAGATAAGATTTACCGGCGGAGAACCGCTGGCGAGAAAAGGCATCCCCGAATTCTTTAAGTCGCTCCGCGCGTTAAAGCTCAAACACGGTTTTGAAACAGGTTTAACCACCAACGGAACGCTGCTTGAAGATAAGCTTCCGCAGTTAAAAAATTCCGGATTTGACAAACTGAATATCAGTCTCGATTCGCTGAAGCGCGAACGCTTCAAATATATAACCGGTAAAGATAAACTTGACGACGTGATCAAATCGATCCGTAAGGCCGTCGAACTCGGCTTTAGTCCGTTAAAAATAAACGTGGTTGTTTTGAAAAATGTAAACGACGATGAAATTCTTGATTTTGTTGAATTTATTAAAGACACGGAAATAAACGTTAGATTTATAGAGTTTATGCCTTTCGGCAACAACCGCTGGAACCGCGAATTCTTTATAAGTTCCGGAGAAATAAAAGATATTGTGGAAACCAAATATCAGCTTAAGGAAATTTCAGAACGGATGAATCGCGTAGCCAAAGATTATACTATCGCCGGGCATCCGGGGAAAGTCAGCTTTATCAGTGCAATTTCGGATCATTTCTGCGGAACTTGCAACAGGCTGAGGATCGACGCTCAAGGTAAAATGAAATTATGTCTTTTCTCTTCCGGGGAGAACGAATTAAATTTTAAAGAATTGTTAAATGATCCTTATTTATCGGACGAAGACATCTGCAATAAAATATCTTACTCTATATACGGCAAAGAAAAATCACATCCCGGAGTTGATGAATTAATGAAACTCCAAGAAAACAACATGTTAAGCGTAGGCGGTTAAATGAAAGGACTTACACATGTGAATTCCCGCGGTAAAGCCGAAATGGTCGATATATCTTCGAAAAAAGATACGTTAAGGACTGCGTCCGCGGAAGCTTCGGTACTTGTTTCCGAAGAAGTTTTTAATTCAATAAAGAAGAATGAAATAGCGAAAGGCGACGTCCTTTCAATAGCTGAGTTCTCGGGCATACAGGCCGCCAAAAAAACTTCCGAACTTATTCCTCTATGTCATAATATACCCATCTCGAAAATAAGCGTCGAACTAAAATTAAACGAGACCAACAAATCCGTGCAAATATCGGCCTTCGCCAAAACAGAGGCAAAAACAGGTATTGAAATGGAAGCCTTAACCGCCGCTTCCGTAGCAGCGCTTACTGTGTACGATATGTGCAAAGCACTGGATAAATCTATAAAGATAACCGGGATAAGACTTCTGTCAAAAACCGGCGGGAAAAGCGGGGACTACAAGGCAGGGGTGTGAGGTATGGGGCAAAGGGTATAAGGTATAGGTGGATTTGAAAGTACTTGTTTTTTAAAAGGGGGGGATGAAATGAAAGAAGAAGAAAATGAGTTTTACTATTTCAATAATGATAATAATAGATCGATTTTAGGAGAGGACGGCGAATATTATAATAATAAGAGAGATTTTACAACACTGGAAGCTTGGATAAAATGCCGTGAAGTAAAATTATTTTTTTATAAAAAAATATTACCAATTTTGTAAAGAAAAAGAATGAAGAATCTAAATAAAAGATAACGGATTACAGACAAAGAGAACTTATTTTAATAAACAATATTATAAAACATGGAATTTTTAATGACGTATACCCTATACCTTATACCCTAAACCTTCACCCGGACCATGGAAACAAAATTAACTAATAACATAGAAGTTTTAGATAAAGAAACGACGGCGGCACGCGGACGCGTGATCGCTATTTCAGTAAGTAAAAAGAAGGGAATTCCTAAAACTAACGTGCCTTCCGCAGATCTTATTGAGAACTACGGAATCGATGGAGATATCCATGCGGGCAGCTGGCATAGACAGGTAAGCTTTTTGGCTCTGGAAAGCATAGATAAAATGAGAAAAGCCGGGTTACCTAAGCTTAGACCCGGCGCTTTTGCGGAAAACATAACTACCGAGTTTATAGATATACCCCGACTTAAAATAGGTTCCGTAATCAGGATAGGTAAAGACGCCGAAATGGAAATTACCCAGATCGGGAAAGAATGCCATTCTAAATGCGCCATATACGCAAAGATCGGCGATTGCGTTATGCCTAAGGAAGGAATATTTGCAAAGGTAATTAAACCGGGCAGGATTTTCGAAGGCGACGATATTGTTGTAATTTATGATCATAATCAATCCTAAAAGGGAGAAGAATTCAATGATAACTTACAACGAGGCGCAAAAAATAATTCGGGCCGAGTTCGATTCTTTAAAATTGCAGACCGAACAGATAGACCTCGTAAATTCCACCAACAGGATTCTGGCCGAAGATGTTTATTCGGATATAAATCTGCCGCCGTTCGATAATTCCGCAATGGACGGGTTCGCGGTTAAATTCAGTCCGGGCGAAGCGGAATGGAAGGTAATAGGCGAGATACCGGCAGGTAATTTCAGCAATATTAAAATAGACACCGCTTCCGCAGTAAGTATAATGACCGGCAGTAAATTACCCGATGAATGCGATACCGTCATTCCCATTGAAGATGTAGAGATTAACGGCGATATTATTTCTCTTAAAACCGGAGCTCCGTTTTCCAAAGGTATCAACGTCAGAAAACAAGGCGAAGATTTAATGAAGGATAAACCGGCACTGCTGAATTACACCTTGTTAAAACCGCATCATATTGCCGTAGCAGCTTCATGCGGACGGTCCACGCTTAAAATTTATAAACGAATTAGAATAGGTGTTCTTGCAACCGGGGACGAGCTGGTGGATATTCACGAAACACCCTCCGAAGATAAGATCCGGTGTTCAAATCTATATTCCATGATTTCCGCCGTCAGGAATTTAAACATGCATTCCGTAAATTTCGGGATTGCTAAGGACAACAAACAGCTTATCCGCGACCGCCTGAAATGGGCGCTCGAAAGCGGACTGGATATAATAATTACTACAGGCGGCGTTTCATTCGGCAAGTTCGATTATGTAAAAGAAGCTTTCGGGGAGCTGGGTGTTGAAACCAAATTCTGGCAGGTAAAAATAAAACCCGGCAAGCCGGTTTTCTTCGGTACTTATAAACGCAACGAGACGACAACGCTTGTTTTCGGCTTACCGGGCAATCCCGTCTCAAGCCTGGTTAACTTTTTCCTTTTTGTCCAGCAGAATATCCTTCTGCTTTTCGGTATACCTTCAAGCCAAAAGTTCAACGCAATCCTCGAGGACGATTTGACTAAGGAGGACACGAAACGCCATTTTATGAGAGGAGTATTCAGATACTCTGATGACGGCAAGTTTTATGTAAAAAAAATGGGATCGCAATCTTCCGGGAACCTCGCGGAGATGGGAAAGGCAAATTGTCTGATTATTGTCGAAGAGAACAGAATGAGTCCGCAGAAAGGAGAAATTGCGGAATGTATGATGATTTAACGGGTATTATTTTATCCGGCGGAAAAAGCAGCAGGATGGGCGAAAACAAATCTCTGCTTAAATTAGGAAATAAAACGGTCATCGAACATGTTAAAGAACTGACGGGGGAAATATTTTCCAAAGTTATTTTGATAACCAACGACCCGGACGAATATGAATTTCTAGGGCTTGATTTGTATGAAGATATTTTTCCCGGCATGGGACCGCTGGCAGGCATTCATTCGGGTCTAACTTATTCTTTAACCGAGAAAAATTTTGTCATCTCATGCGATTTGCCGTTCATGACCCGGCAGATGATCGATTATCTTGTAAAATATAAAACGGATAGACCTGTTACGGTCGCTAAAGCGGACGGTTTTATTCAGCAGCTTTGCGGAGTGTACGATAAATCCTGTCTGCGCTACGCAGAAGAAATTCTGAAGAACGGCGAGGGCCCGGAATCAAGAAGCGACGGGCAGAACGACCGCAAATGCAGGGTACTTGGCTTAATAGATATCGCAGGCGCGGAAATAATAGACGCCGGGCTTCTTCCCTTTTATAAAAAAGACATGTTCTTCAATATGAACAAACGTTCCGACTTTAATTTTGTCGTGAGCAAAATTTCAGATTAATTTTTAAATCTTCAAGACTAATAGAAAATAACCTATATTCATTTCGAAAACTTCAATTCATAAGATGTAATTGCCGGCTGCAAAATTTCATACCGTGAACGGATAGTTATCAATTAATTCTTTTATAATTTGCCGCACGAAACAGACTCCGAATCCGATTCGTTCATTTCTATAAATACGCGCTTAGAAGATCTCAACAGAATGACGGACAACCTTGAACAGCTGATGAATAAATTCAACATAGGCAACACAAGCGTTAAATCTCATTACGGTATCAGACAAAACGGGAAGCTGATAGAAATGTAATTGTTGACTGCTTTATCTTCGTAAAGATGCCCGTATCGATTCATCAGTGAACTGAAACATGAATTTACGGATGCATTTTATCTATTACTCCGGTTTATGTAAAGGGAGAGAATTTATATTGATCTCGGTTATAAAGGATATATTAGGTAGAAAATTCCGGTAAATTGTCCTGGATCTTACCTTTTCTTTTTCGATTTATTTTTCTCCGGTTTAGGTTTCCAGAGATATTTATCAAGCCTCACGCAATGGTCCCCGTCGAACTCTACGCCTTCCGAACGCAATAGTTCTTCCATTAAATTCGGATCTCCGAAATGAAGTTTCCCGGTCAATGCTCCGAAACGGTTAACTACCCTATGGCAAGGCAGCCCGGAATCTTTCGCGCCGTTCAGCGCCCAGCCTACCGTTCTAGCGGCCGACCTAATCCCGCAAACCTCCGCAATATCGCCGTAAGTGGCTACTCTGCCGTACGGGATCTTTGCTACTACTTTGTATACGCGGTCGAAGAAATCTCTATTCCGGTCCCCTGCCGATCTTTTCTTACCGACCTTTTTCATAATTAATTCTGACTGAATTTTAACAGGTAAGCTTTAATAAATTTATTCAGATCGCCGTCCATTACTCCCTGAACATCGGAAGTTTCCTCGTCTGTTCTGTGGTCTTTTACCATGTTATATGGATGGAAGACGTAGGAACGGATCTGGCTGCCCCATTCGATTTTCATTTTGCTCTTCTCTACTTCATCAAGCTCGGCTTCCTGTTTTTCTTTTTCTATCTGATAAAGCTTCGATCTCAGGAGTTTCATTGCATTGGTACGGTTCTGCAGCTGGGATCTTTCGCTCTGACATGCCGCTACCGTTCCCGTAGGAATATGCGTTATGCGGACGGCGGTCTCCACTTTATTTACGTTCTGCCCGCCTTTGCCGCCCGAACGGTACGTATCGACCCGCAAATCCGCGGGGTTTATATCGATTTCTATAGTTTCGTCCACTTCTGGAATTACAAAAACGGAAGCAAAGGATGTATGTCTTCTTTTATTCGCGTCGAAAGGCGATATCCTTACAAGCCTGTGAACACCGTTTTCCGCCTTGAGGTATCCGTAGGCAAATTCGCCCTCAACTTCAACTGTAGCGCTCTTTATCCCTGCGCCGTCGCCCTCGAGCATATCAACGATGGTCATCTTGAAGCCGTTCTGTTCTCCCCACCGCAGATACATCCTTAGAATCATATCAGCCCAGTCCTGGGCCTCCGTTCCGCCGGCTCCGGAATGAATGGTCAGAATACAATTCTTGCCGTCGTCCTTGCCGCTTAGCATATTTTTTAATTCGGCTTTTTCAACGGCCTCCCGAAGAGAGCACATCTCTGTTAAAATTTCCTCGCCCAAAGATTCTTCATCTTCGGATTGTGCCAGTTGTATTATTTCTTCAAGGTTCCGAGCTTTTAAATCTACGTCCTGCCACAATTTTACCCAAGATTCAAGTATCTTGATTTCCTGGAGAATTTTTTGCGCCGACATCTGGTCGTCCCAGAAAGAGGATTCGGTCGTTCTATGCTGAAGGTCTTTTATCTTTAAATCTTTGTTGGCGATGTCAAAGATAGCCTCGTAATTTATTAATCCGCGCTTTATAGTTTTTAAGCTCTTTTAATTCCTCCTCGTACATAAAATGTCTCCTTTTTCGTAATAGAATATACCGATTTCAAAAATCATTTATAAAAATAATAAAATCCCAATGAAGTATATTTATTTTATGTCAAATTCCATCCGCAATAAAGCGGCCGCCAGGGTCTTTCCCTGCGCGTCGTGCTTTAACGAAACCGTGCCTCCGCCGCCCAGAGTATCGCGGAGCAGAAAATTCAAAGCCCGGAGATTCGGCAATTCAAAGCGTTCTACTTTTCCCAGACAAATTCCCTCGAAATGTTTTTTTACCCGCTCCGCGGTTAAATACTTTTTTATAATTTCGTAACCGTTATCGTTGTAAGCTATAATTCCGATGTTGGCGGCATCGCCTTTATCGCCGCTCCTGCCGTGGGCAATATCTCTTAATTTTACTTTCATTTCAGACCTCTATGATTTTAACTTCCGGTACGACAAGCTTTTTGGGGATTAAAGCCGGCCAGTACGCAACCACTTCGCTCGGTTTAGGCCTCCCCCCGGCAAAGCCCGTTACCGCCGGCGGTCCGGTTAATATTAAAGGCGCTATTTCCTTTCCGAATCTCTCTACCGAATTATAATCCGGAGATCTTACGGCTACCCTCAGCATAATTTCGTTTATTTTATCTTCATCTATTTCAACCGAAAGCGGGCCGTGGCAGGAATTATACCCCACATATTCGCTCCTGATCTCTTCGAACGTAAGATTCAGATTCTTCAGTCTTTGTCTTAATATTCTGTCTGCTTCTTTGGCTTTAGTCAAAGCCTGGGGCCAGGAGTAAGTTAAAGTTGCCGATGACGAATATCCGTGCGAATAAGAACAAGATACTTTGTAGAATTCCGTTTCCTTCTTTCCTTTAATATCGAACACCCTTACTCGGTCGCTCCCGAGGTCTTCCAGTTTAATAGAGGAAAAATCAGCGACGCAATCCGGCGTAATATACGATCGCGGATCTCCTATTTCATAAACCAACTGTTCGGCAACGGTTTCGAAGCTTACCCTGCCTCCCGTGCCTTCGTGCTTAGTAATGATCACTTCCCCGTCCGGAAAGGCTTCTGCAATAGGGAAACCTATTCCCGCCATGTCGGGGACGGACTGCCAGTCGCCCAGGAAATTGCCGCCCGACGACTGGGCCCCGCATTCGAGAATATGGCCTGCAATCGTGCCGGCGGATAATAAATTGAAATCGTTCTTCTTCCAGCCGAACTCGTAGATCATCGGCGCAAGCGTTAAGCCGGTGTCGGTTGTTCTGCCAGTTATAACCATATCGGCGCCTTTCTCCAAACCTACCACAATCGGGAAAGCTCCGAAATATACGTTGGCGCTGAGAATTTTATCTTTTATGGCTTTTACGGATTCGCCCGTTTCCATATTATTTAGTTCGCATCCGGATTCGATTATTTCGTCAATACCGGATTTAATATCGTCGCCGAGCACCACTGCAATCTTGAAATTTTTTATACCCATATCGGACGCGACTTTAGACACTGCATTTGCACAGGCAACCGGGTTTACGCCGCCTCCGTTTGTTATTACTTTGATCTTTTTTTCGATGCAGAAGGGCAGGATCCTTTTCATCAGGTCGGGTATATCTTTTGCATAACCGAACTCGGGGTTTTTGTTCTTTTGTTTTTGAAGAATTGACATGGTCACTTCTGCAAGGTAATCCATTACAAGGTAATCGATGTCTCCCTTCGTTACCTGATTATAAGGTGCGTCAATCAGATCGCCCCAGAAACCCTGCCCGGACGCAATTCTAATTTTATCTTTCATTTATGCCTTCCCTCCGGATTATTTCTTCCGCTATTTCTCCGAAATTCACTTCGCCGCCTGATTTCCCGCCGTAATTGCCGATATCGAACCAGCGTATCCTTTTGTCGGCTCCGAACCAGGTCATTTGTCTTTTGGCAAACCGTCTTGTATTTCTTTTTATTAATTCCGTCGCCCTATCCGGGGAAATTTCGTTTTCCAGGCAGGAAATTATTTCCTTATAACCTACCGTGTTCAAAGAGTTAAGATCTTTTTTAAAGCCCATCGAAAGTACCCTCTCCGTTTCCCCGACAAGGCCGTCTTCCATCATTTTATCTGCCCTGCGCTCTATGTTCATATAAAGAGTTGCCCGGTTCCAGCTCAATCCGTATTGCACAAATTTATAATTTATTTTTCTTTTATATTCCGCATGCAGCTCACCGATCTTTTTTCCGGTAACATGAAACACTTCAAGTGCTCTCATCACCCTCTTCCAGTTCTGAGGAAGCATTTTTAAGGAGCTTTCCGGGTCTACTTTTTTCAATTCCCCGTAAATATATTCATTCCCGTACTCCTTTTTCAACCCGAGCAAATATTCCCGGTATTCTTCGTCCGTTCCAGCAAGGTCGAAAATCCCGTCGACCAGGGCCTTTACATACAATCCCGACCCCCCGACGACCACCGGGATTTTGTTTTTATCAATAAGCGCTTTAATTACTTTCAAAGCGTCAATTTCGAAACGGCCTGAATTGTAAGTTTCATCAGGTTCAAGTGAATCAATAAAATGATGCGGAATTAATTCTCTTTCATGCGGGGAAGGCTTTGCCGTTCCGATGTCCAGGTATTTATATATTTGTCTGCTGTCTGCTGAAATAATTTCGGTATTCAATTTCCGGGCAAGAATTAATCCTAATTTTGTTTTTCCGGAACATGTCGGTCCGGTAATAACAATTACTTTTGGCTCCACCCTTCCCTGCCTATTAATGGGACAAACGAAAACTGCGGGACATCAAGAGTTTCAAATTCGTCAGTACCGATTTTTGTTATTATTTTTAAAATTTGCGAATTTTTACCTCCGACCGGTATAACGAGTCTGCCGCCTACCGCAAGTTGTTTTTTCAGGGAAACCGGGATCGAAGGCGACCCGGCGGTAACAATTATTCCGTCGTAAGGCGCAAACTCTTCCCAGCCTATTGTTCCGTCTCCGAATTTTGTATTGACCCTGATGCCCAGTTGATCGAGAAGTTTTCGAGTTTGAGAATAAATTTCAAATTGTCTTTCAATACTGTAAACCTGCATGCCCATTTTAACAAGCAGAGCAGCCTGGTACCCGGATCCCGTCCCGATCTCCAGCACTTTGGAATCAGGTTTTAACTTTAATGACTGGGTCATATAAGCTACTGTGTAAGGCTGACTGATAGTCTGCCCGTATCCGATGGGCAGGGCTACGTCTTTATAAGCGTGGTAATGCATCGCTTCGGGAACAAATTTTTCCCTTTCAACTTCACCGACGGCCTTTAGTACAC
>JBJKOY010000347.1:0-2193 GCA_046706945.1 Ignavibacteriaceae bacterium
ATTATCAAGCCAAATAAAAATTTCATGGCAAACTGCTTTAGGATATATTAAAAAACATAATAGAAGGCTTAATAAATTCCATAAAGTAATAATCCATTTCGACCACCGGCTGGGGAACTATTCCGGAAATTCTTTCGGTGCCGCTTTAACCGTCAGCTTTATAGAAGAGCTTATAAAATATTATAATCTTTCTTTCCTGATTTCGATTAAAGATAACACGGCAATAACCGGAGGATTCGATGAAAAAGGGTTTCTGACACCATTGGACAATATTATTATTCAAACGAAACTGGAAATTATTTTCTATTCTTTTATTAAAACCTTCGCGGTGCCCGAAGTCAATAAAGCACGTGTTATTAAAAAACTGGAAGATCTCAATGAATTTTATCCCGGCCGTAATTTAAATATAATAGGCATTACCGACTTACAGGATTTACTTAACAGAAGGAATCTGATCGATATAAAAAAACAAAATCCGGTAATCCGCGCAGCCAGGAATGCAAAGAAAAACTGGATAGCCAGCCTGTTGGTATTGGCACTTCTTATTATTTCAGGCTACATTTATGATATTAATTACGACGATAACCCGACTATCTTGGATAACCAGGGGCAGACTCTTTTCGTAGAGAACAAGAGCGGAAGAGTACTCTTTTCAAAAACCTTTGATTTCCCGGAATATGAGGAGAGTAATCCTTCATTTATTAGAAATTTTGAAAGACTTGCGGATATAAATAACGACGGGAAAAATGAATTGATAACCGCAGATGAACTTAGGTCGAGCATAACAAACGGCGCTAAATACGGCAGCATAATTTGTTTCGATAATAAAGGAAGAGAAATATGGAATTACTTATTCCGGGATACAGCATCTTCGCCGGGCGAAACACTTTCTCAAAATTATTTAAGTAAATTAATCGATACCGCATCGGTGGGAAATAAAAAAGTGCTGGTGGCTTACAGCCAAAACAGCGAATCTTTCGGATCCGCAATTTATTTGCTTGATCTTAAAACAGGTAAAAGAATATACGGAACATTTTGGCATCCCGGTCATATAGAGGGCGGTTATATTATCAATCCGGGGGACAAGGACGGGGAAAAAATTATTTTCGACGGGTGGAATAACTCCTGGCATAAGTTAGCGGTCGGTATGCTCGACTTAAATGATTTGACCGGAACGGCCCCTTCGGATAAATATCATCATTATTACGGTAAAAAAAACGCCGCTTTTATTCATTATATCCTTTTACCCGATGAGGATTATCACCGTATAATAGCTCCATCCGGGTTATTGTGCAGCGGAAACGGTAATTTTATTGATAATCAAAGTTTCGGAACGTTTGATTGCGGCATTTATTTAAAACAAAGGAACTATGCCGGAATCGTATATCGTATTTCAAAAGATTTTAAGAATATAAATATTATAATAAATGACGATTATGCAAGAATAAGAGATCCTTACGTCAAAATAGGTAAACTGAAACCCCCGTTAAGCGACACGCAGGAATACCGAGACTTGTTAAAAAGCCAAATACTTTACTGGAACGGTGAAAAATTTATTAAAGAAAAATAAAAAGCAAAAATTCATTTTTTAAACATAACCTATTTATTAAATTTCAAAAAATGAGGTCTACGCTATGTCTAACGGAAAGTGGATTGATGTTACCATGCCGATCAGAAACAATATGGTGCATTGGCCGGGCGACGCCGACATTTCGATCAATAGAGTAAATTCCATCGGAGCCGGGGACGATTGCAACGTGACCAATATATCGATGAGCGCCCATACTTCAACGCACATGGATGCACCGCTTCATTTTATCGATAAGGGTAAAGACATTTCCGCTCTTCCTCTTGATGCGGTAATCGGCAGAGCAAAGGTTATTGAAATAAAAGATAATATTTCAGTTAAACCGGATGAATTAAGGAAGCATAAAATCGAAGAGAACGACCGCATGCTTTTCAAAACGCGGAACTCTTCATTTGATTGGAGCATGAAAGACTTTATTCAAGATTATGTCTTTTTATCCGCGGATTCGGCCGGATATCTTGCGGAAAAAAAAGTTAAGACAATCGGAATAGATTATCTTTCGATCGCAGGTTTTAATAATACGGAAGAAGTACATAAAATACTCCTCGGCTCGGAAATATGGATAATAGAAGGACTTTCGTTAAACGGCGTTTCCGAAGGCATAT
>JBJKOY010000348.1:0-6885 GCA_046706945.1 Ignavibacteriaceae bacterium
GGCGGCGAAACGCTTGTACCTATGCAGGCAAGAATAATTGCAGCGACAAACAGGGATTTGAACGAACTTGTAAAACACGGGAAATTCAGGGAAGATCTTTTCTACAGATTAAACGTTGTTAATATCGAACTTCCCCCGTTAAGGGAACGGGTAGAAGATATCCCTCTTCTCGTAAAACATTTCCTTTCCCAAATAAATAACAAACTTCATAAGGAAGTTTATAAAGTTCCCGCCCGGGTAATGGAATTGCTTAAAAATCATTCTTGGGTAGGAAACGTAAGAGAACTTGAAAATACTCTCATGCAGGCGGTAGTTCTTTCCTCCGGTGACGTACTGCTGGAAGAGAATATTCTTCTGCGGAAGCCGGACTCTTCGGAACCGGACGAAAAGTCGCTCGCATCATTAAGTCTTTCCGAAATAGAAAAAATACACATTCAACGGGTCCTCGACGCCAATAACTGGGATAAACAAAAGACAAGCGAAATTCTCGGCATTTCACTGCCAACTCTCTACAGCAAGTTCAGTACTTATAATATTAAAAAACGGGCTGAATGAATCGGCCGCAGCTGCAGGCGGCCGTTTGTTGTGTGTTGTTTGTCGTTTGTTGTAGATTGTGTTTACAACAAACCACAGACTACAAACTACAGACCATAACCGAACAAATTTAAATTTCTTAAAAAATTTTTAATTTTCTTAAAAATTACTCCTTCTCATCAAATTACATGTCTATAATTTAAGATTCCGGCTTTCAATCCAACTATAAATTGATTGGCATAGACCTTGTTATTAGCAATGAAATCAAAAATAAGAGTTATGGCAAAAAAAATCCTCACATATACAATGCTCATGCTTTTCGTTGCTTCCACCACAAGCCTGCCGTTATCAATTAAAATGTGCAAAATGCAGGGCAGCGTTAAGGGCAAAATATGCGGGATGATGAATCATATAATGTCCGCAGACTCGAAAGAATGCCTGGACCGGGGAAAGGGGAAACCCGTAGAACTGAAAATTACGTCGGATTCAAATTGCTGCACAACGAAGACAATAGATAACTCGATTAAAGATAACTACATAACCCACGAATCAAATAGTACTATACTTCCGGTCCATAAATATATTTACGCGGACTCTAACCGGTTTTCATCGTTCGATTCGAACGAAATTGCCGCCGCAATATTAAACGGTTCCCCGCCAGGCTTATTTTCGCTTAATACTTTATACCTCTCGAACTCCGTCCTATTAATTTAACTTCGCGGTTAATGCGCTTAAAATGAAATATTATTGACGAGAGCGCACATAAAACCTATTACAAAAATTTCAAATTTAATTCAGACAAAAGACAGTAGAAAAATATACAGCAAGGTAAGTAAATGAAAAAAATAACAGCTTTAATAATATCCGTTCTTATTGTGTCTTCAACCGGATTTATCAATGCACAGACCGTAACCCTGGACTCTCTTATTACAACTGCGGTAAAACTTAGTCCGAAAATTAAGATGCTGAAGGCAAAATTGAACGCGGCTGAGGACAGGGTCCCCCAGGTTTCGAATCTCCCCGATCCGATGCTGACCCTCGGTATGATGAACCTGCCGACGAATTCATTTTCCTTTACGCAGGAAGCGATGACGGGCAAGGTTGTAGGACTTTCGCAGCAGTTCCCTTTCCCCGGAAAATTAAGCACAATGGGGAAAATATCTAAGGAAGATGCCGAGATCGTCAGACAGGAACTGGCCGATGCAAAGAACGAAATTATCAAAAACGTTACGGATGCATATTACGAACTGGCCTTTATAAGGAAATCTGAAGCGATAGAAAACGACAGCAAGGTCCTGCTCAAGAGTATTGCTGAAGTGGTTAGGACTAAATATTCGGTCAATACCGCAAGCCAGCAGAATTTATTAAAAATCGAATTGGAAATTACAAACGTAAACGATAAACTGGACCAGCTGTCGGACCAGGAATCGTCGCAGCTTTCTATCTTAAATTCTTATCTTTTCAAACCGGCCGGTTCCCCTTTATTGATAAATGAGGATTTCAAATTCGACTTTTTATCGATTACTCAGGTCCAGCTCGATTCGCTTGCCGCGGAATACAGACCTTTCTTAAAGGGTATAAATACGGCCGAAAAGAAAGCCGCTCTTCAAAAGTCACTGGCAGGTTACGACTATTACCCCAACTTCACCGTGGGAGTTCAGTACACGCAGAGGGACAGGATTGCGCAGACAAATATGAACCTGCACGATCTGGTTTCTCTGGTGGTGGGGATCTCGCTCCCCCTTAACTACGGCGGGAAAGTCAGCGCGAAGGTTGAGGAAACGGAATCGATGGAAGAACTGTACCGTCAGCAGTATAGTGCTTCGCTGCAGATGCTGAACGCAGGCTTCGGAAGCGCGGTTTCAAAGCTGAATACCATAAAGAAAAGAATTAAACTGATAGAAGACGGCCTCTATCCGCAGGCCGACCAGACGCTGAAAGCCGCCCTTGCGGGTTACCAGGTGGGTAAAATAGATTTTATAAACGTAGTCGATTCGGAAAATAAATTATACCAGATAGAAACGGGTCTTTACAGGCTAAAGGCGAATTACCTGAAGGAAATAGCGTCGCTTGAGTTTTTAGTCGGAACAAAATTGAAATGATTAACGGATTTTAAAAATAACAGAACCTTGGAGAATTAAAGTGAAAAATAAAATAATAATACTTGTTACAGCGAGCGCAGTAATAATCGCCGCGGCAGTTTATTTTATCTCGAATTCCGGCGCTTCGAACCAAACAGCCGCCGCACAAACCAAAACAGATACTGGAAGAAAGATCCTTTATTGGAGGGCCCCGATGAACCCGACCGAGATCTATAATCATCCCGGCAAGTCAAGAATGGGAATGGACCTCGTACCGGTCTATGCGGACGAAGGCGGTTCCGCCGGCTTTGTTAAAATAGACCCGGCAATTGTCCAGGATATGAACGTGAAATTATACACTGTCGTCGATTCGGAGCTTTCTTCAAGAGTGATTACCAACGGAGTATTAAAAACAAATGAGACCGAAGATTATATAGTCACAACGAGGGTTAACGGCTGGGTGCAGAAGCTGTATGTTAATTATACGGGCGAAAAAGTTACCGCGGGCGAAAAGCTGATGGATATTTATTCTCCCGAACTTGTATCCGCGGAACAGGAGCTTCTTACCGCATTATCGTATAAAAAATCAGTGGACGGTTCGGAAGTAAACGACGTTCTCAACAGCGGGAATGAGCTGGTTAAAAATGCGGCCAGAAAGCTTCAGCTTTTGGAGATCCCCGATTCCGAGATACGGAATATCGAGAAGACGGGCGAAATAAAAACTTATATAACACTTTACGCTCAGTATTCCGGAACGGTCATTTCCAAGGATATTCTGGAAGGACAAAAAATTATGGCCGGTCAGCCCCTGATGAAAATATCCAACCTCTCCACGCTCTGGCTTACCGCCGACATATACGAATACGAACTTGCAAAAATTCAGCTGGGCCTGCCCGCAAAGATAAGGTTTAACTATTTCCCGGGTAAGGTTTACGAAGGCAAGGTTTCTTTTATCTATCCGACCATAGACTCCAAATCCAGAACGGCAAGCCTGCGCATCGACATAAATAATTCCAAAGGCGAATTGATGCCCGAAATGTTCGCAAACGTTGAGATTACAGGGAAGGCAATGGGCATTCATCCTATTATCCCCGAAAGCGCCGTTATCAGAAGCGGCTTGCGGAACCTGGTAATTATTTCACTCGGCAACGGAGAATTTAAACCTCAAAACGTAACGCTGGGCGGATATGCCGACGGCTATTACCAGGTTCTGGAAGGGTTGACTGCGGGAACAAACATCGTAACCTCCGCACAGTTCTTAATAGATTCCGAAAGCAATTTAAAAGCGGCCGTACAGCAATTTGTACCCGCGGATAATAATACTAAGGGAACGAATTCTGACAAACCGAAGAAAAACATGTCAGCTCCCTCAGGAAAAATCAATGATAAAAAATCTATGGACATGAAAGCCAGTAAAAAAACTACATCGGCAGCGGCTTCGAAAGTGATAAATGTAGAAGCCGTCGACAAAAACCATGACGGTATGGTTTATCAATGTCCGATGGACTTCGATGTTTTGTCGGATAAGCCCGGCATCGATCCAAAATGCGGAATGAAACTTCAGGAAGTAACCATAGAACAGGCAAAGAAAAATTTAGTTGAACACGGATTCCGGGTAGCCTCCGGAGGAATCCGTTCGGAAAAAGTAAAATAGAAAGATGTTTGATGCTTAATTCTTTATATCCGGATTCCAGTATCCAGGATCGAGTATCCAGAATCCAGTATCCGGCATCCAGAACCGAGTACCCGGTATCAAAATTTTATAGGAGTTTTTAATGTCACCAGTAACAAGCGCAAAAGAGGGACTAATCGCCAAACTGATCGAATGGTCTCTTAACAATAAATTTATAGTAATCTTCCTGACTTTGGCTTTAATCGGCGGCGGCATCTGGGCTCTTACAAGCATCCCAGTAGACGCCTTTCCCGATCTGAGCGACGTGCAGGTTATCATATATACGGAGTACCCGGGTCAGGGTCCGCAAATTGTGGAAGACCAGGTAACTTATCCTTTAACTACCAAAATGCTCTCCGTTCCGGATGCCAAGGTGGTAAGAGGTTATTCGTTCTTCGGATTTTCAATGGTATACGTAATTTTCAAGGACGGTACGGATCTTTACTGGGCGAGAAGCCGGGTGCTGGAGTATTTAAGCTCTTTGCGCAGCGATCTCCCCGACGGCGTTTCGCCGCAGCTCGGCCCGGATGCCACGGGGCTCGGATGGGTTTACGAGTATACCCTGCAGTCAGATAAGAGAGACCTGCAGCAGCTCAGGTCGATCCAGGATTATTTTCTGAAATACGATCTATCGGCAATACCGGGAGTGGCGGAAGTAGCGAGTATCGGCGGGTTTGTTAAACAGTATCAGGTTAACGTGGACCCGACAAAGCTAGCCTATTACGGCATTCCTCTTGAAAAGATAAAGATGGCCATTAAGAACAGCAATAACGATGTCGGCGGCAGACTGCTTGAAATGGGCGAAATGGAATTTATGGTTAGAGGTCTGGGATATATCAAAAGCGTAGACGATCTAAAAGACATCGTGATCGGGAATTCCCCGAAGACGGGAACGCCGATATACCTTAAAGATGTCGCGGATATAAATATCGGTCCGGATCTTAGAAGAGGGGTTGCGGACTGGGACGGCAGGGGCGAGACCGTCGGCGGCATAATTGTAATGAGATACGGCGAGAACGCGCTAGAAGTAATAAACCGTGTAAAGAAAAGATTGAACGAGTTAAAAAAATCTCTGCCGCCCGACGTAAAGATAATACCGGCGTACGACCGTTCGTCGCTCATCATAAGGGCAATGGATACGCTCAAGGACAAATTATTCGAAGAGAGTCTGGTTGTCGCAATTATAATTATTTTGTTCCTGCTTCATGTGCGGAGTTCGCTCGTCGCAATATTTACCCTGCCCACCGCGGTGCTTGCGGCATTCCTTATAATGAAGCTTCAGGGCATTAACGCGAATATAATGTCGCTGTCGGGTATAGCAATTGCAATCGGTGCGATGGTGGACGCGGCAATAATTATGGTGGAGAACGCCCAGAGCCATATGGTAAAAGAACAGGAAAAGCCGAAGGAACAGCAGCGTCCGCATTGGACGGTCATACTCGAGGCATCGAAAGAAGTCGGTCCTTCCATCTTTTATTCGCTCCTGGTCATCACGGTTTCTTTTCTGCCGGTATTCACGCTGACCCAGCAGTCGGGAAGGCTCTTCAAGCCGCTTGCGTTTACAAAGACGTATTCCATGGCGGCGGCGGCGATTCTTGCGGTTACTATAGTACCCGTATTAATCGGGTACTTCGTGAGGGGAAAGATGCGCAGGGAAGAAGATAATCCTATAACGAGGTTCTTAATAAAAATATATAAACCGGTGGTAAATTTCGTCGTCGAAAAGAGATGGTGGGTCATCGGCACCGCAATAGTAATTATACTAGTAACTATAATTCCCTTTTCGAAGCTGGGGTCCGAATTCATGCCGCCGCTGGACGAAGGAGACCTGCTGTATATGCCGACAACGCTTCCGGGTATTTCGATTACCAAGGCTAAGGAATTGCTTCAACAAACGGATAAGATAATAAAATCGTTCCCGGAAGTTAAAAGCGTATTCGGAAAGGCCGGAAGAGCAAATACAGCAACCGACCCGGCACCTTTATCCATGATTGAAACAACTATCCGGTTGAAACCGAAAGATCAGTGGCCCGAGGGAATGACGGAAAAGAAACTCGTGGATGAAATGAACGAGGCAATTCAGATTCCGGGCCTTACAAATGCGTGGACAATGCCGATTAAAACCCGGATAGATATGCTTTCCACCGGTATTAAAACTCCGGTAGGCATTAAAATTGCGGGTCCGAACCTTGAGGAATTACAAAATATCGGACAGCAGATAGAGCAAATTATCAAGACTGTCCCGCATACAAGGTCGGTTTATGCGGAAAGGTCTTTCGGCGGGAACTATATAGATTTTAATATAAACAGGGACGCGATCGCCAGGTACGGATTGACCGTTCAGAGCGTGCAGGATGTTATCATGTCGGCCATCGGGGGAATGAATATTACGAAAACGGTTGAAGGTTTGGAACGCTACCCGGTAAATCTGCGCTATCAGAGGGACTACAGAAATAACCTGGAAGCGCTTAAACGCGTTCTCGTCCCTATTCCGGGAGGCGGGAACGTTCCTTTGGCCGAGCTGGCTGATCTGCAGGTTAAAAAAGGTCCGCCGGTAATCAAATCGGAAGACGCCAGGCCGAATGCGTGGGTATACAT
>JBJKOY010000349.1:0-8848 GCA_046706945.1 Ignavibacteriaceae bacterium
TAATACTTATAATATCGTTTTCACCGGCTCCGTTTACCGTCGTTATGGGGAATTAAATATGAGTACATTAATTTTTACATTGAGAGAAGTCTCATAATAACAAATATTTACGGCAATGAAAAAAATATTAATTATTATTTTACCTTTCCTTCTTTGGGGATGCCAAAAAAAATTTAACGACGTTGTGAACGCGGATTATTCGAACGAAGTTGAGGTGAAATCGGTTAAGATCGCGGATTCATTCACGTATTCGATATCGGATTCATTAATGCCGGTTAGCATTACTTTAACATCGTCGGCGGACGTTAACGGGGTGTTCTGTAATTTATATGATCCGGATAATAATCAGTTAAACAGCAGCCCGGTTCAGCTTTTCGACAACGGTAACATAGCACAAAACAGCGATTCTTTAAAAGGCGATAATGAATATTCGAATAAAATTCCTATGAGCAGTTCTTATGTTACCGGAAGTTATAAAATCCAGTTTTACGTAAACGACAATGCCGGCAATATGAATTTTCTTGCCGTTCATTTTTTTAATTATACTCCGGGTCAACCGAATGTGGCTCCGGTAATCTCAGATCTTGTCGCTCCGGATACTGCGACTATTGGAACAAGCGATGTTTATATTGTCATTACTTTGAAGGTACAGGACGGCAACGGTTTGAAAGATATTCAATCGGTTTATTTCAATTCTTATATTCCGCCCGACGGAAACCCGTCTTCAAGTAATCCCGTACCTTTGTATGATAACGGTACCAACGGAGACAAGACGGCAGGTGACGGAATTTATACGGCTACGGTTACACTTCCGCCGACTGGAGTACCTCTCGGTACTTTCCGGTGGGAATTTTTCGCAAAAGACAGAAGCGGAGCCTTAAGCAACAAAATTACACACTATATAGTTGTTAAATGAAGATAAAAATTTTATTGTCCTCTTTCATTATCCTTTTTTTTGCGGGTAAAGGATTTCCGCAGTATATGCCGGAAAATTTTAACCTGGGAGTAAATAAATCTTTGGCAAAAACCACCTCCGTGAATCCCATAGTTAACAACAGTATAAACGACATAGTTACCGTCGGCGATACTATATGGCTGGCAACAGGCCAGGGGCTAAGCCTTTCTACTGACGGAGGTTCCGATTGGAAGAATTTTACAGGGGGAGCTACTTTCGGCAGCGAGGGTATCTCGGCCATCGCATACAATAAAAGGGACGGAACATTCTGGGCCGCTACGGTGCACAGTATGATACAGGATAATCAAACTCTACCGGTGGGAAGCGGATTAAAGTATACATCGGACAACGGCCAAACCTGGACTTCGCTTCCCCAGCCTGTAGATGCGGAAAGCGATTCTGTTGTAGTTTACGGTATAGATACTTTAAAGGCTCTTCCCATAACCGTTACGCCGCAGAATGTAGTTTGGGACATCGCCTTTACCCCGGGTACTATATGGATCGCGTCTTATTCGGCAGGCATTAGGAAGAGCACCGATATGGGTAAAACATGGCAGCGTGTTATTTTGCCTCCCGATTTTTTGGATTCCGTAAGTCCGAAGGACACTCTTGATTTTTGCGTTACACCGCAATCCGGAAATTTTTGCAATCAGAATAATTATAATTATAGGGGATTCTCTATAATTGCGATTAACGATTCTACATTATATGCGGGAACTGCGGGGGGAATTAACAAATCGACCGACGGCGGAATAAGCTGGGTTAAATTTAATCATAATAACGAACTGAACCCGATCAGCGGAAATTTTATTGTTGCTCTCGCCTATAATAAAGCCGACAGTACAATCTGGGGAGCGACCTGGCAGGCGGCAGGCTCCAGCGAGTATTATGCGGTAAGCTATTCTTCGGACGGCGGGGCAAATTGGAAAACGACCCTCAGAGGCGAACATGTTCATAATTTCGGCATTCAAGGGAAAGAAGTCATTGCTTTGTCGGACGACGGACCTTTTGCAACGTTGGACAACGGTAATACCTGGGTACTGCCGAATAAGATTACCGATCGGACGTCAAACCTGTCGATAAATTCTGCCGCCTTCTATGCCGCTGCTTTTACAGGGAACAACATCTGGCTCGGCTCGGACGACGGATTGGCCGAATTCACGAACAACGGAAACGGCATATGGTCTGGCACGTGGAATCTTTATTTCGCTTCGAAAGAACTCAGCTCCGTTTCCGATACATATGCTTATCCGAATCCTTTCGATCCGACTACTGACGTTTTGAAAATAAAATACAGCACCATGGGCAAAACGGTCCCCGTAACAATCAGGATATTGGATTTCGGGATGCATATTGTAAGAACCGTAATTCAAAATGCCGATAGGGGGAACCCCTCTCATGTTATAGATCCGAAGGGAGATGTGGTGGATTACTGGGACGGCAGGGACGAAGCCGGAAATATGGTTCCCAACGGAGTATATTTTTACAGGGTCGACGCAGGTTCCGAAAAACCGGTATTCGGTAAAATACTTGTCTTACATTAAGAGGTACAATTGAAAAAATTCTTAGCTGCCGTTATAATCTTAGCTTCTTGCGCCGCTTACGCACAGCCAAAATTCAGCAGCATAAGCAGTATGCCCGGTGCGTTCAGCAGGATGGGATTCGGCGCGCGCGGAATGGGCATGGGAAACGCAATGTCCGCCGTTACCGAAGGAAATTTGGTCTCTTATTATAACCCGGCACTGGCTTTCTATCAGAAAGATAACAGCTTCCAGGCTTCGTATTCCGTCCTTTCTCTGGATCGTTCCCTTAATTTTATCAACTTTACCAAGAGTTTCATTAACCGCGGTGCAGGAAATGAGGGCTATAATGAGGGCGCCGGGATCAGCTTAGGCATTATAAATTCGGGAGTAGGGAAAATCGACGGGAGAGACAATTCCGGAAATAAGACGGGCGATTTTTCAACTTCCGAAAACCAGTTCTTCGTCGCATTTGCGAAAAGTTTCTCATCGAAGCTGACACTGGGGCTCAGTGTTAAATTTTTCTATTACAAGTTGTACGAACAGATATCTTCTACCGGCGTAGGCGTGGATTTCGGCGCCCTATACCGAATCAGCAGGTATTTTAATTTATCTTTGGTTATCCTGGATCTTAACAGCAAATATAAATGGGATACATCGCCTATCTACCAGGAAAACGGCTCCACCAGCGAGGATAAATTCCCGGTGCTGAAGAGAATCGGCTTCAGCTATCAAAATCCGGAATATAATATTATTGCCTCGGTAGAATATGAGAACAGCAATGCCCAGACGAATATCATTCGTGCGGGACTTGAGTATAATATATACGACGGGTTATATTTGCGGGGAGGAATAGATCAGTGGAATCTCAGTAATTCAGACTATCCGGCAAATCCTTCGCTTGGCTTTTCTTATTACCGTAAGGTGGGGGGACTGGATGTCGGTGTTGATTATGCATTCGTGGTTGAACCATATTCGCCTGAGGACAGGCATATTATTGGACTTAACGTTGTTTTTTAAGAAATTAATACCCCGGAATTTTGTATGAGAAAAATAGTTTTTACAGTATTTTTATTATTTCCTTTAGGTATCTTTGCACAATCGGCTGGCAGCAGCGGGTTATCGTTCCTTAAATTGGGCTTCGGCGCGCGTAATATCGCGATGGGAGACGTAGGAGCCGCAGCATCCAACGATGTCAGCGCCTTGTTCTATAACCCCGCAAACCTTGTCAACAGCTACCCCAATGAAATAATGCTGATGCATAATTCATGGATCCAGGGAGTCTACAGCAATATTCTCGGGGTCAAAACAGATATTTTCGGACTGCCGGTCGCCGCCGGCGTAGACGTTACCACCATCAACGATATTCAGGTGCGGACGGCACCTACCACCCTGCCGGATGCTACATTCAACGCGAATTATTTTTTCGGCAGCCTGTCCACCGGCTTTCATGTAACGGATGACCTAGCCCTGGGCGTTTCCGTAAAATACCTTTACGAGGGCTTGTACGTTGACGAAGCTACCGGGCTGGGTTTCGACTTCGGGTTGAATTACAGTACACCCGTCGAGGGTTTAACCGCGGTTGCCGTTGTCAGGGACCTCGGATCGATGAACAAATTAAAAAACGAAAGCACCAAACTTCCTTCCGAATTCAGGGTCGGACCCGCGTATAAATTTTATTTATATCATAACATGTTCGAAATTACCGCGGCGGCGGAGCTTCAGAAATATTTTTTGGAAAACAATATACATTCCGACTGGGGATTTGAAGTCGTCTATAACGATCTGATTGCACTCAGGGGAGGGTACAGAACCGGATACGAAGCAAAAGGCTTTTCCGCGGGTATGGGCATTATGTGGGGCACGCTTGAATTCGATTATGCCTTCCAGCCGTTCAATTACGGACTGGGCAGCGCGAATATCTTTTCGCTCCAGTTTAAATTTTAACCGCCGTGCCGGAAGTAATATCATAGCTTCCTTCGATGCTTTCCCGTTGATCCGGTTACTTACCGTTTGCCGCATTCCCTGATCGTTATTATATTGTTGAAAACGTTTTAGATATTTGAGGAACAAAATATACATAACCGCAATAATTTTTTTTGCGGCGGCAGCCCGGCTGTATTTCTTCGTCGGCCATATCTTTTCCGACGATGCATATTATTCCTACCTTAGTTATTCGTTTTATAAAGGGGATTTCCCCGGACATTACACGGGCTACCCTGTATTTTTGTTGAGGACCGGGCAGATCGGCCTGACGGCTCTTTCTTATTCGATGTTCGGCGCCGGCGTATTTGCTTCGGTAATTTTCCCGCTGCTCTTTTCGATTCTAGGTATTATCCTTGCTTATCATTTTGCGTTATTAATTACAAAGAATAAGTCCGCGGCATTAACGGCTGCTTTCCTGGCGGCGTTTTTCCCGACGGATATCGTCTTTTCCTCTATGTGCTTTCCGGATCTTATCAACGCTTTCTTTATTAACCTCGGTCTTTTCCTTTTGTGGAAGGCCTGGGAAACGAAGAACTTGTATCTTACCGTATTTTCGGGAATGACCCTGTATATTTCTTTCCTGTTCAAGGAAAACCTTTATTATATCGTCATACTGCTGATGTTGTTGGGACTGTATCTTTTTATAAAGAAGAAACCCGGTTATAAATATGTACTGGCGGTTTTGTCGGTTGTTTTTGTCTGTCTGCTTGGCGAAAGTATTTGGTACGCTTCCAGCCAGGGACAGTTTTTCTACAGACTGAACGTCATCAGAGCAAATTACCGGTATAGTTTTTACGACTTCTATCCTTATACCGTTTATAAAGACATCGGTCATGCGACCGGTACTTTACCGGCCCTTATTTATCAAATCTTTATTATTAATTTAAAATCGGTTTTCCTACGGCGTTTTTATTTATTCATCCCGCTAATAGCTCTTGCCTCGGCGTTATTTACTTTAAAGAAAAGAGAACTTATACTTTTGCCGTTCTGGTTTTTAGGACTTACAATACTTCTTACCGCATTTACTACTTCCGTTGAAATGTACAAACCTCTAGATCTTCACAGGAGCTGGTACATATACCCTTTAATACTTCCCGCCGTAATTTTATGCGCAATATTAATATGTAAATTTAAAACGGTCTTTAAATATTTATTTATAATATTATATGTTATTTTTAGTTTTGTAATGTGCAATCAATATGAAATTTATTTCAATACCGGCAGCCGGAAAGTTTTCGAGGATTTCGTGAAAAAAAACGCGGGAAAGAATATTTACACCGACTTCTTTACGAAATACAGCATCGATTTGCTTTTAAATTACAAGGATGAAAAAAAACGTCAGATAATATCCGGAAGTACATTCGACTTTAATGAATTAAAAAAGGGAGCTTTGGTAGTTTACGATAAAAATCATATCGACGAATTAAAGCTTCAAAAGCATATTTTACCTAAATTTGGAGCATTAAATTCGGATGAATTTAAATTAATCGGTTCTTTCGGAGAGTTTAAGGTTTACGAAAAAATTTTATAGAACTTATCAATGCGGGAAAAATTAATTTATGGAAGTAATACGGTATTCGGAAGAATGGAAAGAAAAGTGGGATAATTTTATCCTTAATTCGAACAACGGTACGATTTTTCACCTGCAGAAGTTTTTCGATTATCATGCTCCGGGCAAGTTTGTTTTTGATCATCTCATCTTCCTAGAAAATCATGAGATAGCAGCCGTGCTTCCAGGGACGCTGAAGAACGGCCTGTTCGAATCGCCGATCGGTGCAAGCTACGGTTCGATCGTAACTAAGGATATAAAATTCTCTTTTGCGATGGAATTGAAATCCGCGCTGCTCGAATACGGCAGAAAAAACGGTATAAAAGAATTTATGCTTACTCCCGCACCGATAATTTACGAAAGCTATCCCAGCCAGAACCTTGATTTTGCAATGCTCTGGCAGGGATTTAAATACAACCTGCATTATATCTCAAGCGCGATAAAACTTGATGGAGATACGGACATAATATCCAGGTTTCAATCGACCGTTAGAAGAAATATCAGGAAGACATTAAAGAACCCGGATATAAGGGTTGAAATAAACGAAAGGTACGATGAGTTTTACCCCATTCTCCTGGAGAATAAGGCAAGACATAACGTAAAGCCCACACACTCGTACGAAGATTTGATAAAATTAAAAACCCTTCTACCTGAAAATCTGAAGCTGTTCATGGTATATTACAAGGATAAGCCCATTGCGGGTTCTTCAATGTTTTTCTGCAACAAAAACGTCGCCCTTTGCTTTTACAACATGCTCCTTTACGAATACGAACATTTGAAACCCATACACAGGGTGATGTACGAAGTTGTTAAATGGTCTACCGAGAACGGGTACAAGTACGTGGATATTGGGGTTTCACAGGATACCAAGGCGGAAAACCCCATGACGCCGAGTATGAGTCTGATTGAATTTAAAGAGAAATTCGACGCCAAAACCGTAATGAGAAACACCCTGGATATTAAGTTGTAATTTACATCCGTAAGTTGAAACTAATTTAAAATCTCCGCCGTCGAAAATCGGCTGACCCGGAAGAATATTCATATGAAAAATAAATCCGCATTAATCCTTTTTCTGGGAAATATAAAGTACGATTCGAGATGCATGAATTTGTATAAGTCCCTGAAAGAGCGCGGATACGAAGTAAAGGTTGTCGGTTTCGATTGGCTTACCGAAGACTTCGAATCCGTGAAGGACGAGATTTCAATTTACCGGCTTCGCAAAAAAAACCTTTCGCTGACTTTCTATCTTAAATTTTCCGTTGTGATGACGTACCGTCTGCTTTTCTCCCGGTATTCGATTTGTTTTGCCGAGGATATTTATACTCTGCCCTTCGCGTGCATTGCGAACTTCTTCAAAAGAGGTAAAATAATTTACGATTCGAGGGAACTGTTCGGGTATCTGGCCGGATTAACCGGAAGGAAAATAATCCAGAGGCTTCTTAGGCTTATCGAAAAAACTTTTATCAGGAGAGCCTACCGGGTGGTGGTGACAGGAGATATGGACGCTGAATTTATTAAAAACGAATACGGCATTAATAATATTATCGTCGTAAGGAACCTTCCTTTTTATAAGAAGATAGATGCGGCTTACGACTTCAGGGGCAAATACGGGATAGATGAAAAGAAAAAAATTCTCCTTTACCAGGGAATGATCCATCACGGAAGGGGATTGAAAATCATGTTCGATCAGCTGAAGAATACGGATAAATTTGTGCTTGTAATTCTGGGACACGGGGACAACTACGAATATTACAAAAATCTTTCGGTGGAATCGGGAATTGATAAAAAGGTTATATTTGCGGGGAAGGTGGGTCAGGAAAATCTCTTGAATTATACCGCCGGCGCGGATGCCGGAATTTCACTTATTGAAAACATCAGTCTGAGCTACTATTATGCCCTGCCGAATAAGTTATTTGAATACATTGCGGCCGGAATTCCCGTTATTGCCAGCAACCTGCCTCAAATGAAACGGATAATCGAAGAATATAAAGTAGGCATAATCGTAGATCCTTCCGATGCAGTATCATTATCGGCGGAGTTGAGGAAATTTTACGAAGACGAAGCGGCATATGCGGAGTTTAAAAAGAATTGTGCGAAAGCGGCGGAAGAACTTAACTGGCAGAAAGAAATCGAAAATTTATTTTCCGAAATTTAAATTTATCCCGCCGGCCTGTTACTTCTTTTTTTTGTAGATAATCATTATATGCGCGGCGTTATTGTATACCAGGTTGGCAAGCTTATCGAGTATTTTCCATAACCGGAACGGAAAGAATTTAAGTAAAACGTACGTCCTCAAAAAAATCAGCAATTTGTTTCCGAAGGTTTCCCATTTTACCGATTCAAGATCCTGACTTTTATAAAGATTTACTAGAATGTTTTCGTCGAAAGAATGAAGGTGCGCATTTACCGGAGTTTTCCTGTTGCAGTGTATGCACAGGTAGTACCTAATAATTTCCTTATAAGGAGTTGTAATAATTAAAATTCCTCCCGGTTTTAACGTCCGGAACAGGCTCGCAACAAATTTATTCGGATAAGGGACGTGTTCGATAATTTCGGAGGCTATAATAATATCGAACGAATTGTTCTTAAATGGGAGCGAATAACTGTCGGCGGTTATTCCGGAATGATTACCGGACGGATATTTTTTCAGCGCCTTTCGCGGATTTATTGCAGATATATCCAAAGAATAAATATTAAAATTTTGCTTAAGAAAATGCGCCGCTACCCATGCCGATCCGCAGCCAACGTCGAGTATTGCCCCGTTATAGTTTTTAATGCGTGAAATTATATATTCGCGAAGTCTTCTTTCGTCGTGCTCGGTAGCGCCGGTCCTGGCCT
>JBJKOY010000350.1:0-7604 GCA_046706945.1 Ignavibacteriaceae bacterium
TGCCGAAGTTGACGTTTTCATTAACAAAGTTCCTTTAAAAATTTTCATCTTCAAATAGCGCGAATTACTCCCTCATTTGCTTAAGAACAACCTAATTTTAATTTGTTATATTGTTAAATTATAGGTAAATGCCAGCATGATAATTCTAAAGTTAATTCTACCAATAAGCCCTTCTCTTGCCAAGGGAAGGGTGGGGATGGGTTCATGATTTATAATAACCTCAAACCCTCTCCTACCTCTCCCTTACAAAGAGAGAGGTTTATTTTCAATCATATCTTTAAATTTTCCATTCTGTCATAAACATTATTTCTGTCATTTTAATTTATTATATGACTTTATTTTTATTGAATTTAAAATTTTCTATTAATTTAGGTCGATACTTTTACGATCAAATCAGGGCCACCATTTTTATTCTAAAACGCATTTCAAGCCACCTACCGGATGGGCATGCCAACTCGGACAGCAGGAATAATCGCTTTTTAGACAACATCTTTTTAAATAATTATTTGCAAACAATCGGACAAGGATGCGGCGGCATTCCGGCCCCGCATCGCTTGTCCTTTTATCATCCGTCGGTAAACGAAACTTTAGAAACGGATTATTCCTACAATCCGCCCTTACTTGAGAAGTATCATCTTCTTTGTTAAGGAGAAATTTCCGGCCTGAAGCCTGTACATGTAAACTCCGCTCGCAAGGTTTGCGGCGTTGAAGTCTGCCACATAGTTGCCCGGTTTTTGATTTTGGTTAACCAAAGTAGCTACTTCCTGTCCGAGCAGGTTATATACTTTAAGCGTAACCAATCCGCTTTTAATAATGCTGTATTTGATATTTGTCGTAGGGTTAAAAGGATTCGGATAGTTCTGGCTGAGAGTATAGTTTGCCGGAGTGGTATAATTATACTTTCTAACACCTAAAGTTTTATCAGGCCACCAGGTTTCGTCGCCAAGCGGATTACCGTTGGCATCGGTTAGAGAAGTATTTGTATACCTCAAATTAAACGGCACATCATAACCTTGCGTGCTTTTCCAATCTGCAGGAACCCCTGAGAATGCGTCTAACGGAGCAGTACTAAGATAAAATGGTCGATTACCTACTCCGGATCCGCCGTTATTCCATACCCAGCGCACATATTGTGCCATACTATCGACTGCATTCGAAACTAAAGTCGGATCAAATCCGGGATCGGTACTATCGTTATTGGCAATTTTTATACCGGCATCATTAAGAATGGCTTCTGCACCGGGCCTTACTGCCACTAGCCGGGGTGTAAATATCTTACCACCAACATTCCTAGGATGCCCTGCCGATGTATCTGGATCAGCATTCATAGTATTAAAGTTATCAATAATTCCTTGAGGCCACCAATATGCATTATTCTGAAAATCAATTACCCTGTTTTGTTCGGTAAAACCATAAATAGCTAGTTCTGCTGAGTCAGCAACCACCGAATCTAAAGTAAGTATAGCAGGAAGGCTATAGAAATTAGCATTGTAAACCGTCTTGTTAAACGCATGGTTCGAATCCAGGCCTGCCGAATAACAGCTGTAAAAGATATTATTGGTTATATGTGCATTAGCCATTTGCTCCAGTGAGAAAGGTGAAGATTTGGTATGCATAAAAATTGTGTTGTGATCAAATTTAAAGTAACCGACTGTTGTACCTGAGCCTGTAATATTACCGCCAAATATAAAGAATGAACTATTTGTAACAATCATTGTATCTACCCCGTTTATGCCGGGACCGGACCAGTTCATACCGGGATTTTGCGGTATATCGCTTTGATTGTTTTTAAATAAGCAATGACTAACTTTAATAACACAATCATACCTATCCCAAGTATTTAAAATATTAGGCGTACCGGTTGAACCGAAATTTTCAAAAATACAATGATCCATTATAAATTTAGCACTATCTCCATTTGCACTTACACATTGCTGTGTAACCTGCGATCCGTCTGTTCTTGTTCCCAATAAGAATAGATTTACGAAGTGAACAAAACTACTCGCTCTAATAACAGCGAAATTACCCACGGAACTGCCGTCAGAATTAATGTAAGGTTCAATTACGGGGATGTTTCCGGTTATAGGATTTGCTTTTCCCATCAACGTTAGATTGGGAATATCAATTTGAGCAGTAAGGAAATAAACGGTATCCAAAGCCCCAGTTTGCTGCAGAACATATACACGGTTAGGATTATTTCTTTTACCCGTAGATGTAGTATCGCCGTTTATAACTTGGTTGAGATTTCCGGGCGGTAATGCAGCTACATACATAGTATCGGGCGCTTGAGCGAACGATAGGGAGGGCAGCAGAACCAAAGCCCCCAATGCCATTAAAAAAACCGCAGTGAAAAATGTTTTCATAATAAACATCCTTTCAATTGTAATTAAAGAATCTTTTTTTGAAATAAAATTTAGGTAATCTTTAAAGTGATTCCCTCAATTAAATTGTTTAAATATTTCTGTTCTTAAATTTTATTTTAAGTAAACCCAGATTTCATAATACTATTCCTTTCTCTTATAGTTTATAATTAGTTAATTATCAGAGATTTAATCGAAATCCCAAATCCGCCGTTAATCCGTAAGAATATTCTGAATACGGATAACCGTTGCCCCGTATAGTATAGGATTGAGGTTCTCCGTTTAGATTATTCATATGGAGGAAAACTTCAATATTGTACCAGGGCAATTCCTGGTTTACAACAAGGTCCCAGCGTAAAAATTTTGACTGATCGGTACGAAGTGCATTCCAGAAGTTAGTACCGTTAAAAACTTCCGATTGATATATCATAGATGCGAGGATGGAAAATCCTTTGTAATCATATCCTAATGATAAATTAACTATGTCATCAGGTTGATTTACTAAGCGGTCTGTATAAGAGGAATCAACATATGTTATTGGAAAAGGATATACGTCGGAATGAATAACAAAAGTTTGAGGATACCTTGCTTTGGAGAAAATGTGAGTGAAATTCACATCTAAAACCAAACCGCTGAACGGATCGGGTAAATACCAAAAGTGAGTCTGCCATTCGGCTTCAATTCCGTAATCATCAACTCTGAAAGGATCATTAATATAAGTATTTATCCTATATGCCATGACATTCAATTTCGGATATTGCGGAACATCATATAATCCCGGATAATCTCTGGGATTAGAAATGTAACTCGAATTATAAAAAATGAAGTCGCTAATACGTTTTAGAAATCCGCCGAACGTAAACAAACCAACATAATTTTGAAATATAGATAATTCAGCATCATAGTTCTCGGAACGGTACGGCTTTAAGTTTACATTATTGTAGGTTACGCTTGGACCGCCTGAGTAAACATCAATAATAGGCACCATTTGATAGTAATTAGGATATGCTATTGTGTTGGTATATGCACCTCTAATACTTAGCCAGGGTAAAGGATTAATTCTTAAAAGTACATCAGGCAGCCAATATCCATGGACCTTAGTTACTGTGGTATCAATATGAGGCATATCTTGCGGATACGGGTTTGAAGCGGATGCATTATAGAAACGGTTGGCTCTATATTTTGTTGTAAGATTTTGGTACCGTGCACCCACAATTAAGGTAACCATGGAGCCGAAATTAAAAGTGCCCATTAAGTATCCGGCGCTTCTATATTCATAACCGGAGTAGTCATTATTTTCGCTTGATACTACACTGGGAACCCATGAACCTGCTCCACCGGTCGGAGGAGTAGTTAAGGATTGTCCGTAAGCAACTGCAATATCTTTGATAGTTGACATGTATCCTATATTTAAAGTATTATTAAACGAATAATTGTTCTGTAGAAAAGTCCCAATATTTAAACTAGGATCTAAAAAAGGAGTTAACATAGGTCGCGTCTTATTAGAAACAATGCCGTACTTTTGCAGCCAGGGCATTGCATTCACAATACTTGTAACTATTTGTCCGAACCAAATATTCCCGTAGCCGTAATTATAATCATAGTAACGATACGTTTGACCGTACATGCCCCCTGCCTTCAATCTAAGCGAAAGAAAATCGGCAATGTTAAAATCTCTGGATATATCTACGGCTCCCCGCAAATTACTCGTTCGCGTAAGACTACTTGATGTAGTGACGCTTGATAAAAGCAGTGTATCCGGATTAGCAAGTGTAATAGCCTGTTTAGCTATTTTAGCCGGAGCAAGCAGGTCGGAAATGCTTCCTGTACCTGCAGAGAGTTGTTGAAATTGTATATTCCAGGTGTTCGGCTGAGTATTTCTGGAATAAGAATTGGAAAGTCTTACATCCACATTAAATGAAAGCAATCTCTGGTTATAGCTTAAAATATTTTGTATAAGATCTATATTATTGGGTGATTGACCCGCATAGTAATCAATTTCGTTGTTGCCGTAATTAAGACCGTAATGCTGCTGATAATTCTGGGTACTTGTCTCGCTTCTACTCAAGATATTTAAAAGAGCTATATTCCCGTTAGGTAGATCATAATCCAGAGTAACGACACCGTTATATCTTTTCTCTATACTGGGAGTAAAATATAGATCCATACTGTTTAATCTTAATTTATTAGGATTGCTGGATATATCTATTTGTCCGTAATTTGTACTTAAATTATTTGTTGTTTGATTTTGCTGCTGTACGATACCCTGTACAAGTACGCCGAACTTATCGTTAAAGAACCTATTTTCAAGGGTCATTGTAAACTTGTAAGGGTTAAAATCATGAACAATATCTTTATATCCTCCCTGAGCAAGAAAGGTTATACCCGGAAAAACCTGTGACTGCGGTAATATTTTGGATGGTGCTTTTTGGGCTTTCCTGATTCCTAAATTAACCGTACCGCCGATGTCGGCTGCATCCATATCAGGAGTATTTGTTTTATAAACCTCAATATTGTTTAGCATACTTGAGGAAACCATTCTAATATCGTTTCCCCTGCCGCCTCCGCCTGAACCGCCTCCCTCATTTGCAGGAATCGGAACACCGTCTATTGTAATTAAGTTGAGGTTTGGTGAAAGTCCTCTTATAACAACCCCTGTTGCCTCTCCTCCCCCGGTTCTTAGCAGAGATATCCCCGGCAGCCTGCCTATAGATTCGGCAGCGTTTGCGTCCGGGAGCTTCTGGATACGGGCGGACGAAACCACGTTCACAATGTTCTGTGACGAAAGCTGCTGGTTGATAGCCGCATTCTGCCCGCTTGCCTGGGCGGTAACCACTACTTCTTTTGTAGACACGGTTACGGCCGTCAGCTTTATGTTTAATTCCAGGTGTTCATTCTCTCTAACTTGAATTTTTTCCGTCACGGTTTTATAGCCGATGTAAGACGCTCTCAGCGTATAAGAGCCTGTGGGTACGTTGGTGATATTATATTTTCCGTTGATATCGGTAGCCGCGCCTATACTGGTACCTTCCAGGAAAATATTAGCTCCGAATAGGGCATCGCCGGTGGTCTCATCGGTTACTTTACCTTGTACGGAACCGGTAGCACCCCATGTAAATTGAGAAGCTAGCATAAATATCAGGACGACATAAAAAAAGGTAGATATTTTTGTTAACATATGATCTCCGTTTTTATTTTTGATAAATGATCTAATTAATTCCTTGCAAACGTTTGCGGCAACGATTGCAGAATCGGCTTTAACAATTTATTTTGTCAATGAACTTTCGTTCTTTTTTGACCGGATTAACCTTCGTAAGTTTTGATTTGTGTCTTGGATTTATATAACAAAAACAGCCGTGAATCCGATCAACATTTGAATTTAAATTGATAAAGATCCACCAATCTTATCCATGTCCGCAATAATCTTATAATTAAGAAAAACCTTAATCAGTTGCTGCCGGATGACTTATAATGTACCGCAGATAGATTTAACAATATTTCGGCGCTTTTCTCCGGCGTTATATCTCTTTGAGGCTCGGCCAGCATCTCGTAGCCGACCATAAATTTTTTAACCGTAGCCGATCTTAACAGCGGCGGATAAAAGTGCATGTGAAAATGCCATTCGTCGTATTTTCTTCCGTCCGTCGGAGCCTGATGCAGTCCGGCGGAATACGGAAAAGAAATATTATATAGGTTGTCGTATTTAGAAGTTATAATTTTTATTATTTCAGCAAAGTCGTGTTTTTCTTTTTTGGTAAAATGCAGGATATCCGGCATTTTCCTCCCGGAAACTATCAGCGTTTCGTAAGGCCACACGGCCCAGAAAGGGACCAGAGCCGTAAACGATTTATTCTTATATACAATCCTCTTGTTTAATTTCAATTCGAGTTTCAAATAATCGCTCAATAAGCTTTTGCCGTTTTTCCGGTAATATTTTTTAAATTGCTTTAATTCGCTCGCGGGTCCCGCGGGAATGCTCTGCTGCGCCCAGATCTGGCAGTGCGGATGGGGATTGCTGTTTCCCATTATCGAGCCTTTGTTTTCGAATATCTGGATATAATTAATAAAGCTTTCATCCGATAATTTTTTATATTCCTTCTGCCACGCGGAAATAACGTTTTCAATATCGCTCACCGACATCTCCGCAAGGGTCAGGTCGTGCCTGGGAGAAAAGTTTAAAACCCTGCAGATGCCTTTTTCGCTCTTGGACTTCAATAATCCCTTGTTGTTGTTTTTTATATCCGGGATATCGCTCTTTAAAGCGGAGAAATCATTCGTAAAAACGAAAGTCGATTTATACTTAGGATTAATTTCTCCGCTTGCCCGTTTATTGCCCGGGCATAAGTAGCAATCCGGAACGTACTCCGGCCTGTTTTCGTTATCCGCTTTGGATATTTCTCCCTGCCACGGGCGCTGCGTCCGGTGTGGCGAGACCAGTATCCATTCGCCGGTCAGTATATTTTTTCTCCTGTGCGGAAAACTATTTATTTCGAGATTACTCATTATTTTATAATTGATATAAATCCGTTCCGTTGTTTATTGTAGTGCTGTATATCCTGGGATTGATTTTAAATTTGTTTTTATATTCCCTGCTGACGTATTCGCTAACCGAGTCTATCGCGTCGTTCTCTATAAGGTTGATGGTGCAGCCGCCGAACCCGCCTCCCATCATCCTGGAACCGTATATTTTAGGATTGTTCTCCGTCAGTTCGACGAGATAATCCAGTTCATCGCAGCTTACTTCATAGTCTTTGCTGAGGCCTTTATGCGTTTTAAACATCATTGAGCCGAAGGTCCGCAGATCATGCTTGCTGAGCGCTTCGCAGGCATTAAGCAGCCTGTCGTTTTCTTCGATTACGTATTTGCACCTGCTGTATATTACCGGCTCCATTTTCGCTTTAAATTCGGCCAGCATATTCGTGTCCACGTCCCTAAGACTTTCTACCGTACCGTATTCTTTCCGTATCAACTCCGTTCCCTCGCCGCATTCCTTTCTTCTCTGGTTGTATTCCGACCCGGCAAGAGAATGAGAAATGCAGGTATCGAAAAGAACGATCGAAATATTATCGTAGTTGAACGGGAAATATTCGGATTCCAGAGAACGGCAGTCAAGCCTAAGAACGTTCCCTTTCTTGCCGAAAATATTAATATACTGGTCCATAATTCCGCAGTTTACCCCTACGAATTCATTCTCGGCTTTTTGCGCCATTTTAACCAGCGAAAGATTTTCGATGCCGAGATCGA
>JBJKOY010000351.1:0-2682 GCA_046706945.1 Ignavibacteriaceae bacterium
ATGTAGGAAAAGCATACCCTGTTACTACATTGCCTACTTCGGACGAATTTGACACGGCCGGATTAGGTTTGCAGTGGGGCTGGAACCATAACCCCGTTGCTTCAAAATGGTCTTTAACGGAAAGGCCGGGATACTTGAGACTGCGGACCGCAAAAGTTGTCGATAGTCTGCAGAAAGCCCGCAATACCCTTACTCAAAGGATGTTCGCGTATTATTCCGATTCCCTGGCTTCAATTGCCGTTACAAAGATGGATTTCTCAAATATGAAAGACGGTGATATTGCCGGGTTAGCCTTATTTCAGGACCCTTATGCTTATATTGGCGTAAAAAAGGTCAACGGCAAGAATTATATAATCATGGTAAATAACGGCACAACTATTGATACCTCAGCAGTGAAAGGAACTACAATATATTTACGCGCAAGTGCGATTCACGGTACCGGAACCGCGCCTTATTACGGCGGATATACCGCTCCCGGTACGGGCATAGCCTATTTCTCTTATAGTCTTGATAATAAATCGTTTGTAAATTTCGGGAACGAACTCAAAATGAAGTTCAATCTTAAAATCTTTACGGGGAATAAGTTTTGCCTTTTCAACTATGCAACAGAAGAGTTGGGCGGATACGCTGATTTCGACTGGTTCCGTACGTCCGCGGGCTTGCCCGACCGCAGTCGATTATAAGAGAGGAACTAATTAGTCCGTTAAAAACGAATTTGATGAAAACAATTAAATAGCTTTGAACCGGAATTGTACGGTTCTGTTTTAAAAATAAGGGAGGCCAAATGGGAAAAAAAGAAACAGAAAATTTCTACGGCGTAAATTCTTCGCGGCGTGATTTTTTAAAGAAAGCAGGCACTGCGGTAGCCGGCTTGCTGGTTGTACCGTATCTGAAACCTTCGGGTGTTTTTTCGTATGATCATAAGCGTACTTCTTCTTTCTTAGCGACGGTAGCTATTACGGATACTACAAACACACCTGCTGACAGCTATATATATGACGATGCAAACGGAGGCGTTTTACAAAAAGTACAATACCTTTTCGAACAGATCGGCGGTATTTCTGACTTGTTCGCCAAGGGTAAAAAAGTAGTTATAAAAATAAATTTAACCGGCGGGTCGGGAAATGCCACCAGCCCCAAACTGAACGGCGTTCCGGTTACCGAAGCAATGTGGAGTAATCCGGCTGTTGTTAAAGCCGTGGCGCAATTAATAATTGATGCCGGGGTCTCGCCAGGCGATATTACAATAACGGACAGCCTGGGAAGCGGCGACTCTTTTTCAAAATCGGTATTCCAGGGTTATGCGGATATTCAGAGTTCCCTGGGCTGCAGCCTGGTCGATTTGAGTAAAGGTACCTTTGTCGATATTTCTACAGGCAGCGGATACTTTAATTTTCCTGCACTTACCATGAATCAGATATTAAAGAACGCCGATGTTTATGTTTCGGTTCCTAAATTAAAGCAGCATGCGGAAGCAGGATTTACCGGCGCGCTTAAAAACCAGGTCGGCACCGTTCCTCAGGCTCTTTACGAAACGAATCAAATTCAATACCGACGCCAGGCAATCCACAGCCCCACAAACGGCTCGTCGGCCTCATTCCTGCCCAGGTCTGTTTGCGACCTTAACGCAGCGCGCCCCGTTCATCTGGCCGTAGTGGACGGAATAAAAAATGCGAAAGGCGGCGAGGGAGTCTGGAATCCGAATTTTGCGCCTTATGAAAGTCATGTTATGCTTGCGGGCAAAAATCCCGTTGCAACAGACAGCATCGGCGCTTACCTGATGGGTTTGGACTGCGAAGCCGAAAAGCTTCAGCTGCCCGGCGATAACGGCTACGGGGATACCGAATGCGATAATTACATGTACCTTCTTAATGCCAAGGGAATCGGTACGAACCAATTAAATAAGATCAACCTTGTGGGCGACGGCAAAGGTTTGGTAACATCCGTCCGCTCGAAACCGGGAAATAATGCTCCTGCGGATTTCAAACTTTGCGCGAATTATCCGAATCCCTTTAACCCTTCAACCATGATAGTCTTCTATTTACCGCGCGGCGAATTCGTTACTTTAAAAGTTTACGATATTACGGGCCGGGAAATAGAGACTCTTATAGAAGGCAATGTCCCCGCAGGCGAGCACCGGCTGCAGTGGACGGCGGAAGGTCTGGCAAGCGGAGTTTATTTATGCCGCATGGTATCCAAGGATTTTTCGGATACGATAAAAATGATTTATCAGAAATAATGTATTTATGCTTACGGCTGCATGTTATGCATTAGGTTAAAAACAGTTGAACCTGCCTGCAGCATATAGGCGTCAACTTAAATTGATATTTTCATAATGTAAATCATTATATTTTAATCAATTGATAGAATTGACAATGTAAAAGTTATTTATACCAATCAGCCCTTCTCTATCTAAGGGAAGGGTGGGGATGGGTTCAGGATTTTATAAATTTCTCAAACCCTCTCTAATCTCTCCCTTACAAGGGCGAGACCTATCACATTGCGATCCCTTCGGGATTATCAATGAGATCTTTACATTTATTAATTCTGTCGTAATAATTTTTTATTAAATAATAGATACTTTCTGGACAATTTTTACTCTGATTAATATTTTTTGTCCATCTTTAAGTTGACGCCTATATGCCTGCGGCAAGCAGGACGGTTATTGAAAAATATTTTTTT
>JBJKOY010000352.1:0-7680 GCA_046706945.1 Ignavibacteriaceae bacterium
CTTTCGAAAAAAGAAAGCTGGGCATACTGCAACCAGCAGATGCACGAGCAATTCACGCAGCTTTTTATAGAATACAAGGGATTATTGAAATGAGTGCGGTCGGTATTTTCGGCGGGACGTTTGATCCTGTGCATGCCGGTCATCTCATTACCGCGCAAGCGGTACGCGAGGTAAGGAAACTCGAAAAAATTATTTTTATTCCCGCTTACGTATCGCCACATAAAACGGAAATCCCTGTCCTCGACCCGGTACACCGGCTGAACATGCTGAAGCTTTCACTGGAAGGATCGGAATTTTTCGAATATTCGGATATAGAAATTAAAAAAGAAAATATCTCTTATTCCGTTGAAACAATTAGAGAACTGAAAAAAAAATACCCGGACCTGGAACTTATAATCGGCTACGACAACATTTTCGAATTTAAAACCTGGAAAGAGCCGGATGAGATTATAAGACTGGTTAAACTTGTGGTATTAAAAAGAAAAACCTCGATAGAGCCGCATTTCAAAGACAAATATTATAAAGCGGCAGTATTCGTGGAGACGCCTACAATCGAAATAAGTTCAAGTGATATAAGGAGAAGGGTCTCAAAAGGACTGCCGGTAAACTACATGGTAACTGATAAGGTCGGAAAATATATTAATGAAAATAATCTTTATAGGGAGTAACATTTATGAAAATTCTTGTGACCGGCGGGGCCGGATTTATAGCGTCTCACGTTTCGGATGCATTTATAAGCGAAGGAAATGAAGTCTTTGTCCTGGATAATCTTGCAACCGGATTTGAAAGGAACATTAATCCCAAGGCAAAATTTATTAAAAAGGATATCGGGGATAAAAGCCTTTCGGAGCTTTTTGAAAAAGAAAAATTCGACGTGGTAAACCATCACGCGGCGCAAATGGACGTAAGGCGTTCCGTAGCGGACCCGGCATTCGACGCAAATACGAATATACTCGGAACCATTAACCTGCTTCAGAACTGCATTAAGACCGGCGTAAAGAAATTTATGTTCGCATCCACCGGCGGCGCAGTATACGGCGAGCAGAGTTATTACCCGGCCGACGAGCAGCACCCTACTTCTCCCCTTTCCCCGTACGGCATTTCAAAACTTGCGGTTGAGAAATACCTTTATTTTTACGGCGCACAATACAAATTGAACTATACGATTCTGAGGTATGCAAATATATACGGTCCGCGTCAAAATCCTTTCGGAGAAGCCGGAGTAGTAGCAATTTTTTCTAGTAAAATGCTAAAGGGAGAACAACCGGTGATAAACGGAACCGGCAAGCAGACCAGGGATTATGTATTTGTCGGGGATGTAGTAAAGGCTAACCTCCTGGGCCTAAAAGATAAAAATACGGATATTTATAACATCGGCACGGGAATAGAGACCGACGTCAACCAGTTGTTCAATACGTTGAATAATATTATAGGTAAAAACATGGAAGAAAAACACGGTCCTGCCGCGCCCGGCGAGCAGATGAGGAGCGTTATATCTTCCCAGAAAATATTCAATAAATTCGGATGGAAACCTTCTACAACCATAGCCGAAGGCCTGGAAAAAACCGTTGAATTCTTTAAATCTTTTAAGGCATAAAATAAATTGCTTCTGAATATCGGAAACCTGTAAATGCTTGAAAATTCTTTTATAGATAATATCCTAAATAACAATAGAAGGTCTGTTGCGCGTTCGATATCTATTGTCGAAGCCGGCAGCGAATTGTCTGAAGAACTGCTCAAGAAAATTTATCATAAAACCGGGAACGCATACCGGATCGGCATTACCGGGCCTCCCGGAGCCGGCAAAAGTACAATTACAAATCAGCTGACCAAACACTACAGGCAACAAAATAAGCGGATCGGTATTATTGCCGTCGATCCTACAAGTCCTTTCACGGGCGGCGCGCTCCTGGGAGACAGGATTAGAATGAACGATATAGGACAGGATCCCGGAGTTTTTATACGGAGCATGGCTACAAGGGGAAGCCTGGGAGGATTGAGCAGGAAAGCAAACGACGCAGCGGATATCCTCGACGCCGCGGGATTCGATTTGATTATTATGGAAACCGTAGGCGTGGGTCAGTCGGAGCTAGATATTGCCGAAGCCGCGGACACTACAATCGTGGTATTGGTGCCTGAATCGGGCGATTCGGTTCAGGCAATGAAGGCCGGTCTTATGGAAATTGCGGACTTTTTTGTAGTTAACAAGAGCGACCGGCCGGGCGCTCAACAGGCAGTCGCGGCTTTGAAGACCATACTGCTGATGAGAGCTCACGATTCTTCGACATGGATGCCCGGAATTATAAACGCTACCGCTTCCGAGAATAAAGGGATAAATGAAATTGCCGGGGAGATAGACAGGCATAAAGAATTTTTATCAGCTCACGATAAATTAATATTAAAACGCGAACACAGGACTAAAAAAAGAATTAAGGAGATAGTAGAACAAAAAATAAAGAAAAAATTATGGAAAGAAGCAGGGAGTAATTCGCTGAATTCGACCTTGGAAAAGGTAATTCTCGGTAATTTATCTCCCTATCACATTGCCGACGAAATCATAGAGAATTTCAAAAATCAGTTATAACTTTCAAACGAAAAAACAATAGAATATAAACTCGGTTCACAAGACAAGATTTTATATTCATTTTATGCTCAAACCGCAAACCGGTTGAGATTTTGCAAATAATACGAAAGGAAGTCCGATGGAAAAATCAGATTTCGCCTTATTATCCGGCCTAAACGAAAATCAATTAGTAATCCGCGACACGGTAAGACAATTTGCCGAAGAAAAAATCCGTCCCTTTATAATGAAATACGACGAATCGCAGGAATTCCCCTTCGAAATATTAAAACAGTTAGGGGAACTCGGGTTTCTAGGAGTATTAATACCCGAAGAATTCGGCGGCGCAGGTCTCGGTTATACGGAGTTTGCATTAATCATCGAAGAACTTGCAAAGGTAGATCCTTCAATTGCTCTGTCCGTTGCCGCTCACAACGGTTTATGCACCAACCATCTCTATTCTTTCGGAGACACGGAACAGCGTAAAAAATATTTGCCCGATCTGACAGGCGGGAGAAAAATAGGCGCCTGGGGCCTGACCGAACCGGTATCCGGGAGCGATGCCGCGGGGTTAAAAACCACGGCCGAAAAAAAGGACGGATACTACGTACTTAACGGAAGCAAGGCGTTTACGACCCACGGAACGGTGGGCGAAATCGCAGTTATTTTGGCCATAACGGATAAGTCCAAAGGCAAAAAAGGAATATCCGCTTTCATTGTAGAAAAAGGGACTAAAGGATTTATTACCGGGAAAAAGGAAAACAAGCTGGGCATGCGGGCAAGCGATACCACGCAGCTCGCATTCGATAACTGCAGAATACCAGAAAGCAATTTATTAGGGGAAGAAGGCGACGGTTTTATTCAGGCAATGAAGATCCTCGAAGGAGGGAGAATTTCAATAGCGGCATTAAGCGTGGGCCTTGCCCAGGGCGCACTTGACGCTTCGGTTAAATACAGCGGCGAAAGACAACAATTCGGTAAGCCGCTGAACGAGTTTCAGGGAATCTCTTTTAAATTAGCGGATATGTGCACCAATATTGAAGCGGCAAGAATGCTTACCCGCCGTGCGGCTAAAATGAAAGACAACAACATCCCGAATACCAAAGAAGCGGCAATGGCTAAATTGTTCGCGAGCGAGATCGCGGAAAAAGCCGCCGCCGATGCCGTACAAATATTCGGCGGATATGGTTTTGTAAAAGATTACCCGGTCGAGAAATTTTACCGGGACGTTAAGCTGTGTACTATCGGCGAAGGGACTTCGGAAATTCAAAGAATTGTTATCGCAAGGCATCTGCTCAATGATTGAAAGATTACAAAATTGCAGATTTAAAGATTGTATGATTGATCGGTCTCTATTTTATAATTTATAAAACTGGTATTGGTTATTTTTTAACTTTTAAAAGATATTTAGACATGACAAAAATCGGTTCCCCAAAAAACGAAGACGAATCCTTCCTTAAACGCGAAGATTATTATAAAAACCTCGTTAGAAGACTTAATGCCGAAAGACAAAAGATTATGCTGGGAGGAGGACAAAAATCCATCGAAAAACATAAAGCCAAGGGAAAACTTACTGCCAGGGAAAGGATTAACAGACTTGTAGACAGCCCCGGGGATTTTCGTGAATTGAGTACTTTCGCCGCGCACGGTATGTACGGAGAATTCGGCGGCGCTCCGTCGTCGGGGACCGTCTACGGCTTGGGTAAAATAAATAATAAACTTCATGTAATCGTGGCGAACGATGCTACGGTTAAAGCAGGGGCCTGGTTTCCTGTTACGGCTAAAAAAAATCTTCGCGCGCAGGAAATTGCAATGGAAAACCGCCTTCCCATAATATACCTTGTAGACAGTGCGGGAGTATTCCTGCCGCTGCAGGAGGAAATCTTTCCGGATAAAGAACATTTCGGACGCGTTTTCAGGAACAATGCGGTAATGTCTTCCATGGGAATTCCGCAGATTGCGGCCATAATGGGACCCTGCGTTGCCGGCGGAGCATATCTTCCCATAATGAGCGACGAAGCTTTAATAGTAGAAGGCGAAGGATCGGTATTCCTTGCAGGCTCCCACCTGGTAAAGGCGGCCATAGGCGAAATAATCGATAACGAAAAACTCGGGGGCGCAAAGGTACAGTCCAACATTTCGGGCGTTACGGACTACATTATGAAAAACGACGCCGAATGCCTGGAGCAGATAAGAAAATTAACCGGTAAGTTCGGGGAAAAAGAAAAAGCGGGTTTCAGCCGGATCGAAAGCGTGCGGCCGTTGTATTCTCCGAAAGATATCTACGGACTTTTGCCGGAAGATCCGATAAAGCCCTATGATATGTATGAAATAATAGCAAGGATAACCGACGGTTCGGAAATAGACGAATATAAAGCCGGCTACGGGAAAACTATTATTACCGCGTATGCCCGCGTGGACGGATGGGCAGTAGGTATTGTGGCAAATCAAAGAAGCGTTTTGAAAAACGATTCAGGTGAAATGCAGGTAGGCGGCGTAATTTATTCCGACAGCGCCGATAAAGCTTCAAGGTTCATAATGAACTGCAACCAGAGAAAGATACCTTTGTTGTTCCTGCAGGACGTAACGGGGTTTATGGTGGGCAGCAGAGCGGAACACGGCGGAATTATAAAAGACGGTGCGAAGATGGTTAATGCGGTTGCGAACTCTGTTGTTCCTAAAATAACCATTATAATCGGTAACAGTTTCGGGGCCGGGAATTATGCAATGTGCGGCAAAGCTTACGATCCGCGGTTTATCTTCGCCTATCCCAATGCAAAGATAGCCGTTATGGGCGGAAGCCAGGCAAGCAGCGTACTGCTTGATATAAAATTAAAACAAGTCGAAAAAGGCGGTAAAAAATACGAAGAAAGCGAGAAGAAAAAACTCCTAAAAGAAATTAACGATTCTTACGACGAAACAAGTACGCCGCTTTACGCAGCGGCCAGGCTTTGGGTAGATGAGATTATCGATCCCGCGTTAACGAGGGAGTACGTCTCGGCGGCGATTGAAGCCGCGAATAATAACCCGGATATACCCAAGTTCAATGTCGGAGTAATCCAAACATGATCCGGGCTCGGTACTCATCGGTCTATACTTATCCCTGCGGCTATCGTTCTTCCCGGCATCGGATAACCGAAATCGATCTGGTAGTTTTTATTTAAAATATTATATCCCTTAAGATATAATTTCAAAAAATCCGTCGCTGCAAAATTAACCGTTATGTCCGCGGTAAAATAATTTTCCGCTGAAAGATCCTGCAGACTTGTATAAAGTCCAGAAACCTGCTCCAGATTTGCGATAAGAGAAAACATTCCATAAGCGTAATTCAGCATAAGGTTTATTTTATGTTCGGGAGCGTATAATGCCGGGACATCGGTTTTCAGGAAAGAATAATCCAGAGAAAGATTAAAGCTGCTGCTTACAAAATATTTCCCGGACAGCTCGATTCCTTTATGTATGAATTTTCCCGAGTTGGTGTTGGTATTAAAGGGAGGAGTCACCACAATTAAATTATCGCCTTTATCGTAATAAGCCGCCAGGTTTATGTTCAAAGCGTCGTTAAGAAAAAATTTATCTAAGCTTATCTCATAATTCCATACGTGTTCGGGCTTCAGGTCAGGATTTGAAACGGGAAATAAATACAATTCGTTGATTGTCGGGTTCCGAAATGCTTTACTGATCGAAGCCTTTAAGACGGTAGCTTTGTCCAAAGAATATGTTATACCGAAATCCGGCGTTACGTCTTTTCCGGCTAAAGAATTTCTGGTGAACCGGACCCCGGCTTCCAGGTTCACGGGAGAAACGGGCGAGTAATTAATCAAACCGTAAAACGCGGTCTCGTTTGCGGTATAATAGTTACCCAAACCTTTTGCAACGAAAGGCGGAAGTCCGGGTTGGGTGCCTTTCCCGCCGTAATTCTTATAATCGACGCCGAATGTAAAAATATTATTGCCGTAATAATTTATATTTTGATAAAAAGTAATGCCTTTCATTTCGTCGACCGAATGCCAGCCGTTGAAAAAATTATGATCCCCGTAGCTGTAGAAAAATCTTAAAGCGCCCTGCACGTCTTTAAAATTATTTTCGGCCGACAGCGATCCTCTTGTTCGGAGGTACTTATAATAGTTATTGACTGTCGGACTGTAAATAGTCCCCGGATCATAAAACTTTGAATTGCTTACATCGCCGTCCGCGTAAAATCCGAATGCTCCCCGGGGAGTAAATGTTAATTTCAAATATCCGGCTGTGGTATGGAATCCGTCCTCGGCGTCTGTACGGTATCCGTCGGTATTTATATTATTAAAAGAGGAAAAGAAACCGAAAAGCTTATCCATGTAGCCTGCAGAAGCGCTTAAGCCCAAAGTCTTGAATGCGCCGTAATTAGCCGAAGCTCTTAGACCGATTTTATCAAGCCGGGGCTGCTTGGTAATTATATTTACCGCCCCTCCCAGGGCGTTGCTTCCGTATAAAACGGAACTGGCTCCGCGGATAATTTCAACTCTTTGTATATCGGAGGAATTCAAAGCATCTACGATTGGATGTCCGAATATCCCCATAAACTGGGGCTGACCGTCTATAAGGACAAGAATATTCGAGTTGGGATTTCCTCCGATACCCCTTATTGATATTTGTCCTCCCGCATAGGGGCCTACGCCGTAGCCAGCAGTATTTTTGGAATTTATAAAAAGACCGGGTACCCGGGTACTCAGCACAGGCAGAATATTTATATCGTCCGCCGCTTTAATTTCATTGCTGTTTATTATCGTAATGCTTGCGGGGACTTTTTCAAGCGGGCTTTTATACCTGGCTCCGGTTACCACAACTTCCTGCAGTTCGTAGGTCTTCACGGAATCTTTCCGCGCCGTTTGAGCAAGGCAGTAATTTTTCGGCAAATACGGCAGGCAAAAACATATGGCTATTAACTGAGATAAACCGGTTAGGCAAATACTTTTAGTTAGAAATTTAATCATTCCTCCTTATTTTCCAAGGCCAATTTACGCAAGTACCGATTTCGGGGAACAAAACATAATCGGCTCTACCCTTGAATACAAGAGTACTTATATTATTCCCCCGTAGAATTGACTTTGCCAAACTAAGAGTTTTGCCTGTAACCGATA
>JBJKOY010000353.1:0-9975 GCA_046706945.1 Ignavibacteriaceae bacterium
GCATTAAAAAATACAGCTTCCTGGGAGCAATAAAAGAAAAAATGACAGGCCTTGAAAATCACGCCGGTTTTAATATTTCCGGCTCAAAACTGCAGGTTGTGGAAATAAACTACGATAAAGGCCAATTTATTCTTAGCAACATCGACGAGGCTTATTTTAACGAACCGCTGAATTTCGAAAAAGATAAAGAGACCAAACTAAGCGCCCTACTGCAGGGCGCTTTTAATGAACTGCTTATTAAGAAACCCTTAAAATCTTCGTTCGTTTCTTTCACACTTCCGATGGAATTATTCCATATTATGCAGATCCCTTACGATAATTCGCTGCTCCATCAGGACCTGATCAAAGAATATAAGTGGGAATTTTCTATGCTGTACCCCTTTATTCAAGCGGACGACCTGGTAATCCAGTACCTGGAAATAGAAAAAAACGATTTTACACCTTATAATACGGCGATAGTTTATGCCGTTCAAAGAAAATACCTGCAGTTTATAGAAAATTTCTGCACAGATAACAAACTCCGTTTAAAGTTTATCGATAACATACATTCGGCTTCCGAAAGAGCGCTTTCGGTCAGCAACTCTCCGCTGGGCAGGGGACTCACACTCAGCGTTTATTTCAACAACAAATTTTTATCCGTAATATACTCTCTCGAAGGAAAGCCCATATATCAAAGAGTTGTGCCGCTCAACGATGCCGGAGAAGTTCCCCCCTACCTGCTGAGCGAAACGTCCTCAAAAGAGAATTTTAAAATCAATAGGGAATTAATAGAAAAAGCATATATTACCGGCGACGACATTTCAAATACAATCGTCGAGTCGCTTGAAAATGTAACCGGGTTGGAGTTTATTCATTTTAATCCTTTCGCAAAAATAAAACCGGAACCCAGATTGTACGAGAATAAAAATTTTATCGAGAGAAACAATTCCTTTTCTTCGGCCGCCGGTATCGCCTACAGATTGGCCTGACAATAATTATGAGAATGAGAATTATTTCCGGCGAATTCAAAGGCCGATTAATAAACGTCTCGAAATCCGATCTTATAAGACCCACTACCGACAGGGTAAGAGAAACTTTATTTAATCTTCTGGCCAACCGGCTGGATTTTACAGGCATTTTAGCGGCCGATATTTATTCCGGATCCGGGTCGCTCGGCCTTGAATGCCTAAGCCGCGGCGCTGCCGAAGTGCATTTCGTCGAAAAGAATTTCGTCATATACAAAAACCTGGAAGAAAATATTTCATCTTTAAATGTAGACGAAAGGTGTAGGATCTATAAGATGCCCGCCGTTAAATTCTCTTCCATGAAAAATCATTTTAAGTACGATTTAATCTTTGCGGACCCCCCTTTCTTCAAGGACGATATTTACGGAACGGCCGAGAACTTGTTATCCAACGGCTTCCTTAAAAAAGACGGTTTGATAATTATTGAAAGGTCCGTGCAGACGAAAGAAAAGGATATGATGAATTTTAAATCCGCTCCATTCAAGATAATCGGGGATGCATGCTTATACAATCTGATTCAATAAACTTTAAAAACAGCAAATTTTAAATACGAAGTCTCCTCCATTGCCGGCAATTGAGGATGATCCAGAGAAGCGCCGTTAAACCGGATCAGCTGTATGTCCCTGCCCGTTGAGGCGGCGGCGGAAGCCGTGACAGATAAAAACTCGTCTTTCTTTAAATGGTAAGAGCACGAAGAAGTTACCAGGTACCCTCCCCTCTCAACGCATTTAAGAGCCATTTTGTTGAGTTTTTCGTAGCCTTTTTTTGCGGCGGGCAGACTTTTCTTATTTTTCGCAAACGCCGGGGGATCAATCATCACTACGCCGAATTTTCTTTTTATTCCTATTTGTTCTTCAAAATATTTAAATACGTCGGAAACTATAAATTCGCCGGCGCATAAAAATTTATTCAGCGAAAAATTCTTGCGTGCGGTTTCAATTTCCGCCGTCGACGAATCTATAAAACTCACCTCCGCGGCCCCTGCAAGCGCGGCGTGCAGCCCGAATCCCCCGGAATTACAGAACCCGTCGGCAACTTTTCTTCCTTTTACGATATTCTCTGTGAAAAGACGGTTGTCGCATTGATCAAAATAAAATCCCGTCTTCTGGCTTTTCTCAAAATCTATTTCGTAATAAACGGATCCGTCGAATATCAATTCGTGCTGTAATTTACCCAGGTACACTTCGTCGTTCTCTGGCAGACCTTCAAGTCTTCTAAAATACGGCTCGTTCCTAGTAAATATGTTTTCGGCTTTTAATTCTTCCTTTAAAATTGCAGTGATTTTATCCATGTTTTTTTGCATGCCGTACGAATAAACCTGCAGTACGAATGTGCCGTTATACTTGTCGATTATAAGACCGGGTAAAAAATCGCTTTCGCTGAATACGAGTCTGAAAGAATTTCTCCCCGGGTAAATTTCGCCGCGCAATTTCAAAGCGTTCAAAATTTTTTCTCTGAATACGGAATTCAGGTCCTCTGCCCTGCCCCGCGATAAAATCCTGACGGAAATAAGAGAATTTCTGTTAAAGAAACCGGTACCCAGAAATTCCTGTCTTTCGTTAAATACTTCCGCAAGGTCGCCGTTTTCCGCATCGTGCGGGATCTCTTTTAGTTCATTGCTGAAAATCCATAGATGACCGTTTTTAATTCTTTTGTCCTCGTTTTTCTTTAAAATAAGCCTGATCATTTTTAAATCTATGTTTAAATTTAATTTATTAAATTTGAGTTTTAATTTAGAAAATTAAAATTATAAAAGTTAAAATGAACCGACTTCTTTTCATAATTTTTTCAGTTATTATCCTTGTTAAGCCCGGTTTTTCTCAATCATATTCCTACGCCTGGATTAATGATGTACAAATCGGTCTTCCTGGTTCGGCTTACGATCTGCGGGGAATCGTAGAAGATATCAACAACCGCAGGGATATAAAATTTGCGGTGCTTACAGGTAATCTTACCTACGAAGGAACGGATGCCCAGCTTGAACAGGCAAAGAAGATACTGGATTCTCTTTCGGTTCCGTGGCATGTTATTCCCGGCAGAAGGGACCTTGAATACAGCCAGAGTGCAGGGGTTATGTTCAACCGGCTTTTCGGGAGCGAAAATTTTTCTTTTGAATACAACGGGACGGAACATATCGGTTTCAATGCCGGATTATTCCGCAATCCGTACGGGCACGCATCGGTAGAAAATTTAAACTGGCTGGATTCGATTTTAACAATCGTACCTAAAAACAGGGAAATAATTATGTATCTATCTTTTCCCGTCGGTTCCGGGATAGATAACTGGTACGAGATTACAAATAAGCTGGCGGGATACGGTATTAAAGAATTTATTGTAAGTAACCCGGAAATAAAAGCAAACCGTTTAACCGGATCTAACGGAATAAATTCGGCGGAGAGCAAGACCTCCCGCGGCAATAAAAGCCGGATGTATACCCTGGTTTCTGAGAATGCCGACTCAATATTCTTTTATGCGGTTGCAAACGATAAAAAAGAAGATTTGTGGGGAACCCTAAAGAAAGACACATCCGTATACACCGAAATAGACTCCGTCCGGTTTAAGGATTATTCAGGAAACGCTGGCAGTAAGAAGGCAAGCCTCATCTGGCGGAAAGAATTAAAACAGACCCCGGCTTCTCCGGTGATTACGGATAATAACCGTATCTACGCAACTGCTGCCGGCGGAAATATATATTGTCTGGATTCCACGGGAAATAATTTATGGAAATATTCTTCCGGCGAATCTTTTGCAGGCTCACCGGTCTTGACGGACGGCAATTTGATTGCGGGTTCGCTGAGCGGCGATTTAATCTCGCTTGACGCTAAAACAGGGAACGTAGTCCAGTCGATAGGTCTGAGCATACCCATAACTTCTCAACTAATAATCGTAAAGGGCGAATACAACGGTGAAAAAACCTCCGGAGTAATTCTGGGAACTTCAAAAGGCGACCTTTATTTTTACGACGCGTCCACGTTTGAAATGATATGGGAAAATCATTATGCGAAAGGCGCGATATATACAAAACCGCTTCTGGCAGGCAACAGGATAATATACGGCGGCGGAGACGGCTTCCTTTACTGCATAGACGCAAGGTCTGGAATTATTAATTGGAAATGGCAGGATAATCCCGGTCAAACCGGGCCCTTCCTTTGCGATCCCGTAAGCGACGGCAGGAACGTTTATATTGTAGCGCCCGATAAATCTCTTTATGCCGTAGATCTGATGCTCGGGAGAACCGTCTGGAAAAAAGATTACGATGCTTTGCAGGCGGTCGGCATTACGGGCGATAAAAAAAGCCTGCTTATAAAAAGCCGGGACAATTATTTTTATATCGTATCTGCTTCCGGCGGCAGACTTGAGCGTAAAGTAGAAACCGGTACGGGCGAGGATCTCCTCCCGAATACTCCGGCGGCTTCGGAGAAAGGCATCTTATTCTGTTCCTGGAACGGAGATATATACTTAATTGATAAAAACTACAAACCCGTGAAACTATTTTTCATGGGTAATTCTCCTCTGCAGAACATCGTAAATTTTAGGGATAATAAATTTATAGCATCGAACAAAGACGGCAGGATAATAGCTTTTAAACTCGAATAAATATTAATTGGACGAACGGAAAACCTATGCGCATTTTCGACGGCATTATTTTCGATATAGACGGTACGCTTACTTCCACAAACGAATTAATATTCGAATCCTTTAGGTACGTAGCCGAGAAATATTTTCACAAGTCGCCCAGCAACGAAGAAATTATCGGTCTTTTCGGTCCGCCGGAAGACGTTATTTTAAGGAATTGGAGCGGCGATTTGTACGATACCGTAAGAAAGGATTATTACGACTTTTATATCAAGAACCATCACATGGCCGCACTGTACCCGGGCATCAAAGACATTCTTGAATCGATAAAGGAAAAGGATATACCTCTCTCTATTTTTACCGGGAAAGGACGTACAGCAGCGCTTATTACACTAAGAAAACTCGGTATTGAAAAATATTTCGATTTGATTGTAACCGGAGAAGACGTAAAAGAGCATAAACCTTCGGCGGAAGGAATAATATTATTCATCAAGAATTTTAAACTGCGGCCCGAGAAGGTACTTATGGTCGGCGATTCCGTTTCAGATATAAAAGCTTCGAGAGATGCAGACATTAAAATAGCATCCGTAGTCTGGGACAGCTATTCGAAAGAAAAAGTTCTCGATTACGGGAGCGATTATTTATTCTATACCGTAGAAGAACTCGGCAGGTTTATTTCCGGAAGTATTTAAATAACTTTCATCAGGCCGCCTGGATTTATTCGGGGAATTGAAAATCCTTTAGTTTTTTCCGGTGAGCTATTATTTCGGCCTCGACAAGGAAAATAACGTCTTCGGCAATATTGGTGGCATGATCGGCCAGCCTTTCAAACTGTTTGCATAGAACGATAAGGTGCGAGCAAGCCTTTATAGACTGCGGATCACTTTGCATTTTCTCAACGAGAGATTTAAAAATCGTTTTGTTAAATTTATCCACTATATCGTCCTTGCCTATGACAATATTGGCAAGTTCCGTATCGCGGTTTACGAATGCCGTTATGGCGTCCTTAACCATTTCACGCGCGGTTTTTCCCATCTCCAGTATTTTTAATTCCTGCAGAAGATTCTTAAATGTATCTATCTTTTTAACCCTTTGAATAATATTTACCGCTATGTCTCCGCATCTTTCGAGCTGACTGTCGATTTTAATGGCGGTCAAAACGAATCTGAGATCGGATGCAACCGGCTGATATAGCGCGAGCAAATTTTCGCATTGAGCCATAATCAGGTTATCGTACGCATCAACCTCGATATCTTTGTTCTTAACGAACTTATACAAGTCCACATTAACTGCTTCCATATAATTAAAACTGTTCTCAACCTGGTCGTCAACAAGAGAAGCCATCTTAATTATGTTTGTCTTTAAATCGTCGATTTCCGTTTCAAAATGTCGTTGCATATAATGTTGTTGCTAATATTTATTTTTTATAAGATACTTGAACTTGATCATGAACTTGAACTGCATCTAGAGTGCAAGTTCAGGATCAAGTTTAAGTTCAAGTTCAAGTTCAAGTACAAAGGATTAAAACCGCATTTGTTCATTTATTTATCAGCCGAACCTGCCGCTTACATAATCTTCCGTCTGTTTTTTATCGGGAGCGGTAAACATTTTTTTCGTATCCGAATATTCTATCAGTTCTCCCATATAGAAAAAAGCCGTGAGATCGCTTACTCTTGCCGCCTGCTGCATATTATGAGTTACTATAATAATCGTAAAATCTTTCTTAAGTTCAAAGATCAATTCTTCTATTTTAGCGGTGGAAATCGGATCGAGCGCGCTTGCAGGTTCGTCCATCAAAATAACTTCTGGATTTAACGCAATCGTCCTGGCGATGCAAAGGCGCTGCTGCTGGCCTCCTGAAATATTTGCGCCGGAATCATTAAGGTTATCCTTGACCTCTTCCCAAAGGGCAGCTTGCCTTAAACTTTTTTCAACTATTTTTTTAAGTACCGTTCTTTTCCGAAAACCGTTTAACTTTAAACCTGCGACCACATTATTGGATATAGACATTGTAGGAAAAGGATTCGGTTTTTGAAAAACCATTCCCACTTTTCTTCTTAAATAAACCGGGTCTTCCAGCATTATATCCCTGCCGTCCATCAGGATCTGCCCCGTGATTGTACCGCCTACCACTTCATGCATACGGTTTAAGCACCTTAAGAACGTAGACTTCCCGCATCCCGAAGGTCCTATTATGGCTACCACTTTCTTTTCCGGGATCTCTATGTTAATTCCATGCAGTACTTCGGTTTTACCGAAAGAGGCGCGAAGATTTTTAACCGAAATTTTTATTGCGCTTGTCGTACGAAAGCTCCTGTCTTCTTTTTCAACCGAGGGCTTCATCAAAGTTACGCTATTTATTCCATTATTCCTCATAAACACTCATCGGTTTTGTTAGCTTACTCATCAAGTTTGGCTTTTATATTTTGATCGGGTTATTATTCTAAACAACAAACTTAAAAGAGAGATTAACATAATAAGAACCAACGCCGCCGTCCATGCCTGATCGTTCCAGCTTTTAAACGGAGATTTTGCATATTCGTAAATGTAAACCGTAAGAGAGGCGATCGGCTGAAATATATTAGTGGACCAGAACCTGTTTCCGAGAGCGGTGAAAAGAAGCGGTGCTGTTTCACCGGCCGCCCTTGCAAGTCCCAATAATACTCCGGTTGCAATGCCTTTGGATGCGGTTTTTAAAACGATCCTCAACGTAGTTTTCCATCTGGGAATGCCGAGAGCAAGTCCCGCTTCGCGGTAGGAATCGGGAACAAGTTTTATCATCTCTTCGGTGGTTCGCGTAATGGTCGGTATCATTAATATTGCTAAAGCGATACCTCCGGCAAGAGCGGAAAATCCGTGCATCGGAACCACAACAAGCGTCCATGCAACAATCCCTACTACAATAGAGGGAACGCCGCTTAAAACGTCCGAAAGGAAACGTACCAAAGTTGCGAATTTATTCTTTCCGAATTCCGCAAGATAAGTTCCGGCAAAAATACCTATAGGTATGCCGATGGCTCCGCCGATACCGATTAATATTAAAGTGCCGACAATAGCATTAACCATTCCGCCGCCGGGCACATCAACCGGCGTAGGAAGTTTTGTAAAAAAATTAAAATTAAGATAAGTAATTCCCTTAGCTATTGTATAATAGAATACCAAAATCAACGGCAATATTGTCAGGATGGCGGAAATAAACGAAACGGAAAGCATTACAACGTTAGTTGTTTTCCGTCTATAAAAAGTAAAGTTTTTGTGCTCTTGTTTCACTTCCATCGTCGATCAACTCCCCAAACCACCAAACGCGCCAATATATTAATAATAATTGTAATTATAAATAATACCAATCCCAGTTCTATTAAAGCGCCTAGATACAAATTCGAAGTCGCTTCGGTAAATTCATTAGCAAGCACGCTGGCCATTGTATAAGCGGGGCTTAAAAGCGAGGCGGAAATTTCAGGACGGTTGCCGATAACCATTGTAACCGCCATGGTTTCACCGATTGCTCTGCCCAGGCCCAGCATAACCGCACCGAGCAAGCCGGTCTTTGCATTTCCCAGAATAATTTTGGTTACCTCCCACCTGGTCGCTCCGAGAGCGTAGGCAGCCTCTCTTTGGCTTGAAGGAACTGACCTTAAAACATCGCGGGAAATGGATGCGATTATGGGAAGGACCATAATTGAAAGAATAAGAGCTGCGGCCAGCATGCCGTAGCCGTAAGCCGCGCCTTGGAAAAAAGGAGAATTTGGGAACTCATCCTGAAGAAAAGGCTCAACGGTTTGTTGAAGCCACGGTACAAGAACAAAGATTCCCCAAAGACCGTATATAACGCTGGGAATACCGGCCAGCAGTTCCGTTAAAAACGACAGCGGTTTTTCCAGCCAAGCCGGCGACAGCTCGGATAAAAACACCGCGACGCTTATTCCCAGGGGAACTGCAATAAGCAGAGCAAGAAAAGACGAAAGTAATGTTCCGTAGATAGCCGGGAGCGCGCCGAATATCTGTCTAAGCACCGGATCCCATGTCTGGCCGATAAGAAAGTGCCAGCCGATTTTTTTGATGGAAATCAGGGAATTAGAATACATTTCCCAAACCATCAGGACAACTAGAAGAAAGACTAACACCGCAAAAAACAGTGTTAGTCTTTCAAAAAAAAGGTCGCCAAGATTTTTATTTCTAAATAGCTTTTTTAGGAAACCGTTCTTTTTGCTTTCCTTGCTTTTTCTAAAAAAATCCTGGACATTTTCGATAGTATCGGCCCCGTCAATTTCGGGGGCCGATCTTCTAAACATTGCCATAAAATTGTTATAATGCGTTTTATCTATACAAGCCCAAGATGTATAAGTCCCAAAGCTTATTTATTTATCTTATCAATCTGAGCCAGATCTAATTTTTGAACCGACTTCGGAAGCGGTGAATAATACAGTTTCTCCGCGTAAGTCTGACCTTTTGTAACGGCCCACTTCAAGAATTTTATTAGAGCATCCGCCTTGGTTTTATCACTTATTTTCTGCGGAACAACTATCCATGAAAAACCGCAAATAGGAAACGAATCCTTACCGGGAGAATTTGTAATAACCGGACACAGGTCCGCCGGCATATGTTTGGATGCGCCTGCCGCCGCCGCCGTTACGGTATTAAAGTTAACCGGTACAACATAACCATCTTCGTTCTTCATTTTGGCATAGGGCAAGTTGTTTGTTATTGCATATGCGAGCTCTACATATCCTATAGCACCTTCAGTGTGTTTAACCAAACCGGACACGCCTTCATTTCCTTTTCCTCCCAAGCCGACGGGCCAATCAACCGCTGTGCTGAATCCGACTTTACTTTTCCATTCGGAACTTACTTTTGATAAGAAATTGGTAAAAATAAACGATGTTCCGCTTCCGTCAGAACGGTGACAAACCAATATAGACTTGTTAGGAAGATTTATACCGGGATTTAATTTAACCAGCCTCGGATCATTCCATTTGCTAATATTACCCAGATAAATATCGGCCAAAGTCGGACCGTCCAACACAAGACCGGAACCGACACCGGGCAGATTGTAAGTGATTGCCTCTCCGCCGATTATAATCGGTATATGAAGAACTTCGCTACCTCTGGCTTTCTCGAATGCACTTCTCTGGTCAGGTGTAAGCGGAGCATCGGAAGCGCCGAAATCAACTGTTGCTTCCGTAATCTGACGGATGCCGCCGCCGCTTCCAATCGAGGCATAATTTATCTCAACGCCGGTCATTTTATTATAAAGATCGAACCATTTAGAAAAAATAGGATAATCAAAAGTAGAGCCCGCTCCGGTCAGTTTTACCTGAGCATTGGAACTTACGGCGAAAACTCCAAAAATTAATATAAATAATGAAAGAATTTTGAACTTCATAATTTTACTCCC
>JBJKOY010000354.1:0-1124 GCA_046706945.1 Ignavibacteriaceae bacterium
ATATACGGCAGCCCTCGGACTGCCTTAATAGAAAAAAATTCAATAGTCATTACCCAAAGTACAGCCGAAAAATTTTTCGGTGACGAAAATCCGATGGGGAAAATACTCAGATACAATAACCGTACGGACCTTATTGTTTCGGCGGTTGTCAAAGATCCTCCTCATAATTCCGAAATACAATTTGACGCCGTGGTCCCGATACAAATTCTCGGGGTAGATCAATTAAGTCGCTGGTGGGGGGAGAGTTCCTCTTAAATTTTGGTGAGGAATAATGCCGACATTACGAAACTGAAGCAAGAAATGGCGGGGATGATTCAGAAGTATCACCCGGTTCCGGGAATGAAAATAGTAGTCGGTATCCAACCTCTGTCTAAAATGCATCTTTATTACGGAACCGGTGACATCAAACTTTTATATGTATTTATATCGATTGCGATCTTTATTTTGCTTATAGCTTGCATCAATTATATGAACCTTTCCACGGCGCGTTTTAACAAGCGTACAAGAGAAGTAGGATTGCGAAAGGTCTTAGGTGCTCGGAGGGGATCGCTGGTAAAGCAATTTTTAGGAGAATCCGTATCGATGTCGGTCCTCGCTTTATTTTTTGCGGTTGCACTGGTCGAAATATTACTTCCGTTTTTTAATACGATAACCGACAAGAACATATCATTAATTGCATCGAGCAGCTTCCCCATTTTTTGCGGCCTCTTAGGTTTAGCAGTTGTGGTCGGAGTTTTTGCCGGAATATATCCCGCGGTTTTTCTCTCGTCATTCCGGCCTGCGACAGCTATTAAAGGAAAAGCAACAACAAATTCAAAAAGTTCTCCGCTGAGAACCGTACTTGTAGTAACTCAGTTCACCATAGCAATTATTCTGATTGCATCAACCATCGTGATTTATACGCAGTACGACTACATGATTAATAAAGACCGGGGTTTTAACAAAGATCATATCGTTTACATCCCGGTAAACAAAGAGCTTGAACAGAAAATAGAATCAGTGAAAAATGTTCTTACCCAAAATTCAAATATAGAATATGTTACCGTTTCTTCAAGCCTGCCTAACCAGGTCGGCAACGTCAATCCCATAGATTGGGAAGGCAAACAGGACAGCAAGACGGTGTT
>JBJKOY010000355.1:0-3371 GCA_046706945.1 Ignavibacteriaceae bacterium
CTGGAAGCGTTTCTAATTCTTGTTAGAAAATCCGATATCGGATCTGTAACGGGCATATAACTTCTCCTTTTACCAACTTGACTTTTTTAATCCGGGAATTTCGCCCTTCAGGGCCATTTCCCTTAAGACCAAACGCGATACGCCGAATTTTCGATAGTACGACCGGGCTCTGCCGGTAAACATACAACGGTTATGCAGCCTCACGGGCGAAGAATTCTTGGGCAGTTTCTGAAGCGCATCGTAGTCGCCTTTTTCCTTCAGTTCTTTCCTTAGCTTTGCATATTTGTCTACAAGTCTCTGCCTTTTTTCTTCTCTTGCTATTAAACTTTTCCGGGCCATTAATTCTCCTGTTTTACGCTTGTTTAATCTCTTTTTTTCTAAATGGAAATCCGAACGACTGAAGCAATTCGTAGGCTTCGTTGTCGGATTGAGCCGTTGTAACAAATGTTATGTCCATTCCGAAAACCCTGGAAATCCTGTCCACGTTGATCTCCGGGAAAATGATTTGTTCTTTAACTCCGAGGGTGTAGTTTCCTCTTCCGTCAAACGATTTGTCCGACAGTCCTCTGAAGTCTCTAACCCTGGGCAACGCAATATTTATCAGCCTGTCCATAAACTCGAACATTCTTTCCCGCCTGAGAGTAACTACCGCGCCTATGTTGACGCCTTCCCTAAGCTTGAAGTTGGATATTGCCTTTTTGGCTTTCCTGATGCTCGCCTTCTGCCCCGTTATTGTTTCAAGATCGCGGACGGCTTCTTCCAAAATTTTTTGATCCGAAACCGCGGCGCCTACGCCCATGTTTACTACTATTTTATTGAGCTTCGGGACCTGCATAATGCTTTTATAAGCAAATTTTTTCTCCAGAGACGGGACAATTTCGGATTTATATACATCCGCAAGTCTGCATTTAATCTTTACCGCTTTTTCCGGAACCGATTTGGCCGCATCTTTTTTTGCGCCTTTGGGTTGCTTGTCGGAACTATCTTTTTTTGTTTTCTTTTCAGCCATTATTTAATTAAACCTTGAGTAATATTAATTTTTAAATCATCTCGCCGCTGGTTCTGCTTACCCGTACCCGCTTTTTCTTTCCGGTTTTTTCGTCAAGTATTATCTGAGATCCCAGTCTGGCCGGTTCGTTGTTATTCGGATCAATAAGCATCACGTTGGAAATATGTATCGCGGACTCTTTTTCGATTATGCCGCCCTGCGGATTGCTCTGGCTTGGTTTCGTATGCCTTTTCCTTAAATTTATCCCTTCGATAATAACCGTGGATTTCTTAGGGAAAACTTTTAATATTTTACCGGATTTGCCTTTATCGTTACCGGCAATTACCATTACTTTATCGTTTTTTCTGATTTTCATTTAAATCCCAAATCTTTATAAAACTTCAGGTGCTAAAGAGACTATTTTCATGAATTGTTTTTCTCTTAACTCTCTGGCAACCGGTCCGAAGATACGCGTTCCTTTCGGTTCGTTCTGATTAGTGATAAGAACCGCCGCGTTTTCGTCGAACCTTATATACGAACCGTCTTTTCTCCGGACTTCTTTTTTCGTTCTGACTATAACCGCCCTGGAGACTTCGCCTTTTTTTACGGTACCGTTAGGAATAGCAGATTTAACAGCAACGACTATCAAGTCGCCGACACTGGCATACTGCCTGCCGCTTCCGCCAAGCACTCTGATGCACCTAACCTTTTTGGCGCCCGAATTATCGGCAACTACTAAATTCGTTTCTTCTTGAATCATTTTAGAACTACTCCTTGCTTTGCTACTTGGCTTTTTCTACAATTTCTACCAACCGCCATCTTTTCTTTAAACTCAGCGGGCGAGTTTCCATAATTTTCACTTTGTCCCCTATACCGCACTCGTTCTTTTCGTCGTGCGCCATTAATTTCGTAGTCTTCTTGAAATATTTTTTGTAAATAGGGTGAGATACCCTTCTTTCAATGGCAACGGTGATTGTCTTCTGCATTTTATTGCTAACTACTACGCCTACTCTGGTTTTTCTTAATGTTCGTTGTTCCATATTTAAGAATTTACTCCTTCTTTATTATCCTTTCCGGCCGATGCTTTTTCCGACATTTGTCTTTCCTTTAAAATAGTTTTCAGCCTAGCCAGTTCTTTTTTTACCAGTTTTAGTTTGGATGTATTAGTTAGTTGCTTTAACTGGTGTGTAAAACGCAAATCGAGGAGATTTTTTTCTTCTTCTTCGATTTGTTTAATCAATTCCAAGTCTTTAAATTCTCTTATTTCATGAGTTTTCATTTTTCACACCTTTGTTATTCGAAATCCGGTCTTGCGACGATTTTAGTTTTAATCGGTAATTTATAAGAACATGTTTTCAATGCTTCGTGAGCCAGTTCCTTGCTTACGCCCGATACTTCGAAAAGTACCCGGCCCGGTTTAACAACCGCTACCCAGAATTCCGGAGCGCCTTTACCTTTACCCATTCTGGTCTCAAGGGGTTTTTTCGAAACGGGTTTATCGGGAAATATTCTGATCCACACCTTGCCGTCCCTTTTCATTTTTCTCGAGAGCGCGACACGGCATGCTTCGATTTGCCGGCTCGTAATCCAATTCGGTTCCAATGCCTTCAGGCCGAAATCGCCGAACGAAATCGAGCTGCCCCGTTTGGCTTTTCCCGCTCTCCTGCCTCTCTGCGATTTTCTGAATTTTACTCTTTTTGGCATTAACATAATTAAAAACTCCTCTATGCTGCTTTCTTAAAGATTAAGACCGGTTCAAGATATCGAAACCGAATTTTCCAATCTTGCAATTTTGAATCTTGTAATTTTTTAATTTACTCAGTAACTCTCTTCCCCAGTATTTCACCGCGGCAAATCCAGACTTTAATTCCTATGGAACCGTAAATCGTCTCTGCTCTTCCGAGCGCGTAGTCTATGTCCGCCCTGATCGTATGCAGCGGAATCCTGCCTTCCTTGTACTGCTCGGTACGGGCCATTTCCGCGCCGCCCAGCCGGCCGGAGCACATAATCCTTATTCCTTCGGCGCCCATTCTCATCGCTGCTGTAATCGCCATCTTCATCGCTCTTCTGAAAGAAACTCTCCCTGCAAGCTGGTTAGCTATATTTTCCGCAACGAGATAAGCATCGAGTTCAGGTCTTTTAATTTCCGAAATCTGGACTTTAACTTCCTTATCGGTTACCTGTTTCAATTCCTGTTCAAGCTGGGTAATTTCCTTTCCGCTTTTTCCGATAACAACGCCCGGTCTGGAAGTATATATAGTTAGAATAATATTCTTGGAAGTTCTGTCTATAACAATTCTCGAAATGCCTGCTTTCTTTAATCGGTTCCTGATATATCCTCTCAGCCTATCGTCTTCCTTAATCTTGGAAGAATAACTTTTAT
>JBJKOY010000356.1:0-9779 GCA_046706945.1 Ignavibacteriaceae bacterium
ATATAACAGCCTTTTGTAAAACTAACGTAATCCAGGAGCCTTGTCTCGTGCGGATTGTATTGATCGTTCATTTCGTTAGGCGCCGAAGGAATACCGTTTGTAATCCTGTAAACCGAGTAAGCATCCTCGCCAACAAAATTAAAATCGAACGGTCCTTTGTTCTCTTTCATGTATTTTATAAGCTCGAGCGAATTTATCGAATCGGCGAGTATGTAAAATTTATTGTAACCGTTTTTATCGACCTGCTTCGCCAGGAAGAAAATTATACCCTCGGAACGGACGGCTTTGAAAGTGCCCGGCTTAATGTCGTTGACTACGTTTCCGCATACCAGAGTGATGAACGAATCCGCCTGAGGCCCGAGAAGCTCCAGGAGTATGTATTTGCCGTTAATGTCGCTGACGTGCACGTCGTCCATAATAACGTATTTCTCAATCCATTTTATGACTTTTTCTTTATGATATTCGCTGCTGATCATCAGCTGGTGATCGCCGAAATTTACAACGGTAGCAAGATCGATAATTCTTCCTTTTTCGTTGGTAAAAATTGTACCCTTAAAGCTTTCTTTCGGAAGTTCTTTAAGCGAGTTGGTAGAAATCCTGTGCAGCAGATCCAGCGCATCATTTCCTTTTAACTCGATAACAGCGGCATTTATCTCCCTTAAAGCCGCCCCGTTAATCAAAGAATTTATTTCTTCTTCAGCCGAATCGAATTTTCTGAATACTTTCATCCCGTTCACAATTTCCGGCCGGTATCCCATGGATTCAAAATAATCCGTAATTGGGGTTGGTTTCAACTCAATCCCGGGCATCTTTTCTCCTATTTAATTATCTGGATTTCCAATTATAACTTATTTTATCACTGCTAAAATTAATAAACTCCGCGGCTTCAAACAATGCCGTTATTATTAAAGCGGCTGAGGAAATTACTTGTGCAAATCAAAAAATAATCCGGAACAAAGATACTAAATTTTTTAATAAGGTCGAGTCTGTCTTTTATTCCTTGTATTTACATAAAGACCGTCTTTCCTGTTCCAGACAAATGCGACAGAATCATCCGAATAAACCCGTCTGCCGGTATCGTAGAAAATATGTTCGTAATAATCCGGGTATATGTCGTTGTTTACGTTGGCAAGAGTCCTTTCGAAGTTTATGCCCTTGTAGGTCATTAAAAGGTGGGGATAACTTGCAGGTCCGTTTATAAGGAAATAATTATAATCTATATGACCGCTGCCCCTTGCGTAATAAAAATCCAGTTTGACGAAAGGGGTCCCGTTGTAATTCCATGTTTTCATCATTATGTTGTTGAACCCTCCGTGGGACGGTACCGGCGCTTCCCAGACAGGCAGAAAGGTGCCGCCCGTGCATTTAAACATACTCAGGTAAAAAAACGCCGTACCCAGTTTCGTGCTGTCAAGATCGATATAGCTCTGATTGTAGCCGATAATATTCTTCGGCTCGATAAGCCGTTCTCCCGGCTTTGAACGCGCGATTACGGCAAGTACGTATAACCCTTCCTTCCTGTGCATGTAAATTACCGCTGCCCTGGGGATGTTAAATGTTAAGGTTTTATCAATGTTTAAAACATAAGTACCCGTGGGGTAGTTGTTAAGTACATAAGATATAAGCGACAGCGTATCGTACGGAGTTCTGCCGGAAGCCCGGCGTTCTTTTACTTCCAGGTTGTACCTTTGAATTTCCGCATCTTTCTCCGGCGAATAAGCGGCGCCGTCGTATTGTTTAGCCGCCGGTATATTTTCCTTCTTTTCCTTTCCGCATGAAAAGAACAGAACCGGAATTAGGAGAAGTAAAAATATCGATAAAGGTTTTTTCATTTTTATTATTTTTCCGCATAACCTTTAAGAAAATACGCGGAGCTCATTATACCCAATTTGAAGTGGTTTAGATTGAAGTGCTCGTTGGGAGAATGGAGGTTCTCGGTATTCAATCCCAGTCCCATCAGCACAACGGGTACTTTAAGCTTTTTTGTAAATACGGTTACGATGGGCACGGAACCGCCTTCCCTCATATAAACTATCTTTTTCCCGAAGGCTTTCTCCATTGCCCTGGATGCCGCTATAGTTGCTGCGTCATCCAAAGGAGTAAGTGCCGGAAGGGCTCCGTGAATCTGGGAAATCTTTACCTTCACCGATTTGGGCGCAATTTCCCTCATATATTTCGAAAAGTATTTCCCGATTTTTTTAGGATCCTGGTTAGGCACAAGGCGCATTCTTATTTTAGCGGAGGCTTTTGAAGGAATGACTGTTTTCGCTCCTTTCTCCGTGTAGCCGCCGATTATGCCGTTGCAGTCAAGCGTAGGCCTGGCCCATATCCGCTCAAGGGTGGAAAACCCCTTCTCACCTTCCAGCGTCGATACCCCGAGTTCCTTGGAGAATTTCTTGTCTGAGAATTTCAGAGCCTTGAAATTTTCCCTTTCCTTTTTTGTAAGTTTTAAAACATCCTCGTAAAAATGAGGGACGGTAATTCTTCCCTGTTTATCGTGCAGCCTGGAAATTAATTCGGCAAGTACGTTTATCGGGTTCCCCACGCCTCCACCGAAAGTACCGGAATGCAGGTCCCTGTTAGGACCCGTAACTTCCACTTCCATATAAGCAAGACCGCGAAGTCCGTAAGTTAAAGTCGGGATCCCTTCGTCGTAAAGAGCGGTATCGGAAACCATAACGGCATCGCATTTAAGAAGCTCGGTATTGTTTTTGATGAATGCCTCAAGGCTCTCGCTGCCGATTTCCTCTTCGCCTTCAATAATAAATTTTACGTTAAGCGGGAGACTGCCTTCGGTCTTAAAAAATGCTTCGACGCTTTTGATGTGCATAAACATCTGGCCTTTATCGTCTGTAGCTCCGCGGGCGAATATTTTCCCGTCCTTTACTACAGGGTCGAAAGGCTGATTGTCCCATAGTTCGACGGGATCCACTGGCTGGACGTCGTAATGTCCGTAGATTAAAACGGTCGGTTTCCCGGGAGCTCCGAGCCATTCGCCGTAAACAAGGGGATGTCCTTCCGTCGGAATTATTTCAACCCTGTTCATCCCGGCATCCCTCAATTTACCCGCGACAAATTCCGCGCAGCGTTTTATATCATCCTTATTTTCGGCCTGAGTGCTGATACTCGGAATTCTTAATAATTCTTTTAACTCTTCAATATAATTGTTCTGGTTGTCCCCGATGAATTTTATAACGTCCTGCAATGTAGAACTCCTTAAATTATTTTATTAACAAATACTTGAACACAATCTTGATCTTGAACTTGATCTTGAACTTGAACTTTTTTAACTCCCCTCCCCCGCAGAGTAATTATTAATCACGGAATAAATATATAAAATATTTGCATAATTGTCCTTTTATTATATCTCTGATTATGATTGCAAGATTGCAAGATTACAAGATTGCAAGATTATAAGATTGCATGGCTGGATGGTTAAATTGTTGAATTGTTTTATGATGGAAAATATTACTTTGTGGGAATTATGCATTATGGATTTTATTCTACACTTTGTGTTACTTTGTGAAAAACTTAGTGTAACTTTTGGCATTGCCATCACTTCGTGAGTGACCGTTTTTTTTGCTTCACTTCCGAAGGAATGGCTATGCCAGAAGTCTCACAAAGGAAACCTGTCTGCCAACAGGCAGGCACAAAGTCCCACAAAGGATTAATTATCAGCAGGTTTTAAAATGGTTACACTTATAAGCGGTCAACTTTTATTATTAATATAGTAATATTTTCTTCAGCAAATGTCTCCTAATAGATATATAACTTTTTGATGATAAAGAAATCATATAGGAAAAGGTGCAGTGCGCAATATTGGAGAGCTAATAAACTTGTTAAACTTTAGCGGCTTTCCTATATTGACTCCGTGATTTTAACAAAATACATACTTAAAAACCATCTGATCCCTTTTGTTTTCTCTGTCGTATCCCTGATGGGGATTTTTTTACTTCAGTTTTTAATGAAGTTCGCGGACAGACTGGTGGGAAAAGGCCTGGACACATGGGTGATCTTAAAACTCATCGCCTTCAACCTTGCCTGGATGGTCGTGCTAGTTATTCCGATGGCAACCTTGATAGCCACATTGATGGCTTTCGGAAATATGTCACAGAACAACGAAATTACGATTATGAAATCATCCGGCGCAAGCTTGTTCAAAATGATGCTCGGACCTTTAATCGCAAGCGTAATCCTGGCATACATGCTTTTCCTTTTCAACGACGACGTGCTGCCCGACGCGAATCATCATGCGAAGCTGCTAATGGAGGATATATCCCGGCAAAAGCCTACTCTTTCGCTGGAACCCGGAGTTTTTTCCGAGGAGGTAACCGATTATGCCATACTTGCACGAGGTATAAACCAGAAAACAAATACGCTGGACAACGTGGTTATTTACGATAATTCGGATCCTTCTACTACGGATATAGTAACCGCGAAAAAAGGGAAAATATATTTTTCCAAAGAACAGTCGAAACTTGTGATGGATTTATGGAACGGGGAAATCCACGAATCGAGCAATACGAATGACGATTCGTACAGGAAAATCATATTTAAGAAGCACCGGATCTTAATGAATGCGGATCAGTTTACCTTCCAGCAGTCGGCTCCCGGCGGCCCGAGGGGCGACAGGGAAATGGACACGCATTCAATGCAGGTTGTAGTCGACAGCCTGGCCGTGCTGAAAGCAAACGCAGATAAAATTTTAGCAACCGATTCAAGGAAATTCATAATCTCGGGAGGCATACAGGCTCCCGGCGACGTGCATAACGCATCTTTGAGAAATAAAAGGACTCTGATGGATTACGTTTCGGATCAAATCAAGACCGCCCGGAATATAATGCTGTCGAATTTAAGCAACCTTGAAACCCTGCAGGATCAGCAGAATTCTTATATGGTGGAGATACACAAAAAGTATGCTCTGCCCGTTGCCTGTATCGTTTTCATATTAATCGGGGCGCCGCTCGGCGTAATGGTCAGAAAAGGAGGATTCGGGATTGCGGCAAGCATAAGCCTGTTCTTCTTTGTTATTTACTGGGCTTTCTTGATAGCCGGAGAAAAGCTTGCCGACAGAAATATAATAACTCCTTTCTGGGGAATGTGGTCCGCTAACATAGTCTTATTCATAGCCGGAATTCTTCTTACGACCAAGACGGTGCAGGAATCCGTCAGGATCGAATTTACTTTCATCAAAAAAATATTACCGAAACAGTGGCGCAATTTCGAACCGGAACCCGAAGAAGACTAAATGAAAATTATTGATAAATACCTGGTCAAACAGTTTGTTCAGACGGTTTTGTTCGGCATAATTTCCTTCACTCTGATTTTCGTCATAATAAATATGGTAGAGAACGTGGGAAGTTTTCTCGATCAGAATGTTCCTACTTATATCATCATTTATTATTATGTAGTCTTCAGCCCGGACATAATCAAACTGATGACGCCCGTAGCTGTTCTGTTTGCCGCTTTATTCACAGTGGGCAAGGCGTCCAACCTGAGCGAATTAACCGCAATCAAAGCCAGCGGCGTCAGCATGTACCGGTTTATGCTTCCTTTTTTAATAACGACGCTGTTCATAAGCCTGTTTTCCGTTAACTTCGCCGGATATGTGGTGCCCGACGCGAACCAGGTAAAAATAAACCTTGAAAGGAAATACCTAAACACCGGCTATAACTTTTCCGGGACAGATATTTATTTCCAGGATTCCAGGACTCGCATAGTAAATATTTCTTTTTTCGATAAGTCCAGGAATACCGCTATGCGCATTAGTATAGAAAATTTCGACAGGAACAACCTTACGAAGATGACCTCGAGAATTGATGCCGCGAATCTTGTGTACGATACCGCCGCACGCATCTGGACCGCCCATAACGGCGTTCAGCGCTTTTTCGCAGGGGACAGCGAAAAGGCCGTATTCTTCAAATCCCTTAAACTCAAATCCCTTAATTTTACTCCCGCCGAGCTTCTTACAAAACAGCAGCGTCCGGACGAAATGAACCTCGGCGAACTGAGGAAACTGATAAACGACCAAAGAAAATCCGGCAACGATCCTACAAGCTCGCTGATCGAATATTATTCGAGGTTTTCTTTCCCGATGGCCAGCATTATCGTTGTCCTTTTCGGTCTGCCTTTGTCGGCGAATAAGAGAAGAGGAGGACTGGCGGTTCAGGTGGGGATAAACATCCTGGTAACTTTCATATATCTGGCATTTATGCAGATAAGCCTTGCCTTCGGAAAGAACGGGGCTCTCAGTCCGCTGCTCACCGCATGGACGGCCGACCTGATTTTCCTGGCCGCGGCATTGATTACGATCCCGAGAATGCAGCAGTAGGTTTATTTAAAGCTTCCACCTGGAATCGAAAGCGAAGGAAAAATATTTTGCCGAATTCGGCGCGGCAACGGATTGGAAATCCTGCGTACTGACGTTGAATTCAAGCAGACCCGCATCTACGCCCAGACCCAGCGCCCAGTGGAAGCCGAACAAGCCGCCGAACGAAAAACCGCTCCTTATGTAGGGCATCCAGTCCATGGGCTTCCATTCCGAGCCGATTGAGACCCTGGCCTTTTGAGAATTTCCCGGCAGATCGTTGAAACCTTTGTTTATGTCCATTGCGAGCAGCAGCTTTCCGGGAAAGCGCGAATCGGCGAAATTAAATCTGTAAGATGCGCCCATCCTCAAAGCCGTGGGCAGGCCCGTCGTAAAACCGGAAGTGCTTTCGCTTACTCCCTTAAACAAACTGTTTATCGAATCCTGGGTGGCTTTATTCGTAAAATCTGTTATCGTATAGCTTCCGGTCGAATACGTAAGTGCGGTATTTTTATTCCATGCTATGGAACCGATGTCGGTTATTGCAAGGGCAAAATTCCATTGCTTTCCCATGCTTGCGCTGAAACCCAGGTCTATTCCGAAACCGCTGCCGGCAGTCGAGGGAAACGGACTGAAATGGGAATCGTTGTTTCCCGCAGTATCGAATGAATATTTAACGCCGAAGTTATCCGAAAAGGCGGATTGTATCCTGTAGTTCGTACTTAAGGTTATATCGCCGCTGTTGTCCGTCTGAATAAAATTATTCGAAGTCTTTTCGCTTTGAATAAACTCAAATCCCTGAACGTACTTTATCGAGATGCCCGCGGTAAATTTATCGAACGTACCGCTGAACAATTCCGGTATTTCCCTTGCATAGCTTACCGAGTAATCCCTGATCCACCAGGAGCTTGCCCTGGTATCGTCGAAATTATAGCTGCTACCTAACGGGTTTCCGCTTAATGCAAGTTCCGAAAGGGCGCGGGGCACCGTAATGTTGCCGCCGATTACATCGTTAACGGAAAATGCGAAAGCACCCAGGAATTGACCCAAATTCAATTCAAATGAAAAAATATCCACAGAGGCATTACCCAGTATTAAACCGCCGTTTGCGAACAGCGAATTCAGCCTTTGCTTGTCCGCATCAGTCAAATCTCTCCCGCTGAAATAATTCAGATCGTTAACCGACATGAAATTCGTTCCTGTCTTTAACGATATTGCGGGAATAGGCAGAACCGTTGAAAAGTTTATAAAATTATTATCGTTAAGAAGGTTGGCCGGATTTATTCCGATCGCATAAACTCCCCGGGAGACCGTTGTATAAGTGTTTCCCATTCCCATGCTCCTGGCATCGGTTGCGCCTACCGATCCGTACTGCGCGTACGCGGAGAAGACGGCAAATCCTACAAAAGCAAAAATCATTGATAATCTTTTCATCTTTTTCTTCCTCCCTTTAATTGCCCGGATTTACGTTATAGTTTAACATGCCGGTCGCTTTAATGGTTATCTGGTCGTCGGGTCTTACTGCTACTATTGTAGGAGGATCGGCAGCTGAATTGGGAGTAGCTATCGATACTGAATAAATCGCATAATAGGCTTTGGACAGCATGGACATCTGGGACGCGTTTAACGCCATATTCTTTTTACTGACCGTAGAGCTTTTCATAACTCCGTACTGGTCCACCGCAGCGGCGTCAATTGAGAAATTCTGATTCCCCTGGGGATCGTTCAGCGTAAACAGCGGTCTGAAGAGAGAATCCGCGAAGACCACTTTCACGGAAGCGGAAAGCGGGATACCGTTATGGATTTCCAGCGCCAGGTCGAAATTCTCTCCGTTTCCGAGTTTGCTCCTGTCGTCGCTGTTCATTTCCACTAAGGATGTATCGGTGATCGAAACGTTGTTTACGGCGACATAACTTTCCGTTGAAAAGGAAGCGCTGAATTTAACCGAGTCGGCATTGGTAGCCGTAACGATTTCATATTTATTCCCGGGGTTCATTATATAATCGGCGCTTATTGAAATCTTGTCCGGCAAAAAGGAAAGGAAGTCAGTAATATTGCTGTTGGTACTGTCGAACATTTCGTTAAAGCTTCCGTTCTGCGTTGCAAAGGAAAAGTCTTTGTTGCCGGTTTTGTCGGTCAGAGAAAAAGTGCTTCCGTCGTTCCTGGTGCCTGTTATTGTAAGGTTGTTTATCCCGATATCGAACGGGTCGTTTACGGAAGACAGGTACTGCCCGGATAAATTAAGCTGGACGTTTTTAAAGGTTATTTTATCCCTGTACTCCTGGATGTCCTGGGTGTTAAGGTCAAAGCTTTCGGATTCCGATCCGAGGGGTCTGGTAGGCAAATATCCGCGGATATAGCTGAATAAGAAATTCGAGCTGTAAAAATCGGCGCTGATAAGGGACTCCATAATTGTAGAAGAGTTCGCGTTTACAAGCAGCTGAACGCAGTCTCTTTTGCCTGCGGCAATCTGCGAAGGCGTAATTTCGTAAGTGTCGTTAGCAAAGCTGTAACTTTTCGAAAAGGTCGTGCTTGCCGCCAATTGAATATAGTCTACGAACACTGAGCCGTCCGGGGTTCTGATTGCGGGTATTCTCAGCGAAAGATTCACCGGGAACGGGTTGGGGTTGTTGAAATTAAACGAGAACGAACCGTCTATAAATTTTGCACTGTCTATTTCGGCGCTGTCGGGTATCGGGAGATATTTAACAAAAGTACTGTCGTTATTGTTGTTAAGAACCGGGATTTGCTGATTTACGAGAGAAGTCGGACTGGTAACCCTAATAAAATCTGCCACGCCCATATCTAGGGAATAATTATCGGACTGCAGGAGATAAATATTCTGGCTCGGCGACGTCGGAACAACCGATATGTATTTTTGCTGTCTTAATATATCGCTTAAAGAGTAAGACCGGTTGACGATTGGAACGCTTAATTCAACATTCCAGTTCGGGGCGACAAGTTTATTCGGCAAATCAACACAGCCGAAAAAGTAGAATGGTGCTGAATATAAAAGTAATGCAAAGGCGATTTTAAGCTTCCCGTTCATTTTTTCTCCGTAAAGTTAGTAACACAGCTTAGCCTAAGCATAACTTATTATCCTATTATCGGCAGATGCGCGGTTTGAGTTTATAGACGGGTAAATAATTTTTATTTAACAACATATACTATTAAGAGAAGCAACATATTCCGTCTCTTTATCCTGCAATGTGTGTTGTATTGCGGGGACAGATATTTAATTTGAATTACCCTGCTTTTTAGATAAATTTGTAACTAATTTTTAAATAAAATACCTGGGAAATATGAAATACCCTTTTGCGGAAATAGAAAAAAATTGGCAGGATTACTGGGAAGAAAACAAGGTTTATAAAACCGACTTCGATCACATAGATAATAAATTATATTGCCTGGTAATGTTTATTTATCCTTCCGGCGCCAAGCTTCACTGCGGCCACTGGTATAATTACGGGCC
>JBJKOY010000357.1:0-2147 GCA_046706945.1 Ignavibacteriaceae bacterium
AAATAAAAACAGAGCCTTTAATACTTTTGGTTTTGGATAAACTTTTTTGCGTTGTCACGGCCCAGTATCTGGCAACGTCATAATTCAACAGTACACCGTCTAAAAAATCTCCGGCAGGCTGCTGTGCAACCGTCTGCCTTAACGAATAATTAATTTTGAATACGATTTTGGTATAGAGAATAATCCTATTTTGATTCGGGTAAAATTTAACGGGAGAGATGATAAAGGATTGAACCGGGATATTTCTCATAAGTCCGTACTGCCCGAAGATAACCAGTTCCCCGGGAGGCTGGTATTTAAAATAATCGCTTCCGGCGGCATATTTTACATCGTCGCCCGCCGAATCGTTTGCGGGATTCGGAACGGGTAAGATTGAACCGGTTATCTCTTTGGTTGATGTACTGATAATTTGAACGGTATTACCGGATTCGCCGGGAACGCCCAGTGTCAGCATTCTTATCGGCACGGCCGGATTTCCCCATTTTTTTTGATCCGCAAGAGTGCCCTGACCGAGATTTATTCTAATAAAGATTTTATTGCCGACTTGAACCGTCGAAGTGTCCGAATAATTAGGTGTATATTGAAGAATAATTGAACGCCTGTCCGAGGATAATATCTTTATATCACCCTGGGCGAAAGTAACAAAAGGTAAAAACAGAATAATTATTACGGAGAATCTGTTAATCATATGGACTATATTTTATTCTTAATCAGTTACTGAGTACGGTAAAGTAACAAGCAGGATTTCTCGGTAACATTTCTTGTAGTAACAAATTCTCTTTATAATTCTCCCGGATATTAAGAACAAATTTAGTCAAGCTTTGGATAAATAGTCAAGTCAAATTGCTTTTTTTTAACTTAAAATGTTAGTTTGTTCGGACAGCGCTGTTATCCGAAAAATCGGCACCGGATGTAAGAATATTAGTATATTTATCGACACAATTACCTGACTATTGCCATTTTACCCAATACACTCTTGTTGTACTCGCCGTCGGCCGTCTGGACTATTACCTTGTATAAATACGTGCCGTTAGCAAGAAGATCTCCGTCCTGATCCCTGCCGTCCCAGTTTATCTTTACGAATTTCTCGTTTATGTCCGTCTTCTCTATCTGCCTTACCAATCTTCCGGCTATGGAAAATATTCGTATCCTTACGTTGATCGGACGGCTTACGTTCTGCTGAAACGTGAACGTCGTGTTGTACCTGAACGGATCCGGGTAATTGTACACATCCTTTATCGTTAAGCCTTCGGTATTTACTACCGAAAAATTTATCGTCTTCGTCGAAAAATTATTAAATACGTCCCATGCCGTTACCTTCAGCTTATAGCTTCCCGGATCAAGATCGGTTAAACTGTAATTTACTACGCCCGAACGTCCTCCCGAATTTAGGTCGCCGGTAAAATAATTCGTGAAGTCTATCGGGTTGTTTATATCATCGTTCAGTATGCCTTCGAGTTTATGGCCTATGCCGGTTCCGGTCGTGTTCAGCCCGTTGCTGTCGTATAATTTTATTATCAATTTTGAATTCGGGTTTACAAGATAAGTATTTTTATATGTTGTATCGTCGAAGAATATGCTTATATCCGGGCCCACTTTATTGTTTATCGCCGAAGAGTCCGTTCCTCCTACGGTAATATTCGTCGTATAGCCTATCCCGTCGGAGGTCGAATTATAAAAATATAGCAGGATCTTCCCGGATTTGTTTTCGTAAGAGATATCTTTCGGTACGACGAAATCGGCATCGAATTTCCCGTTTGTAATCGATATTAGGCCTCTGAAAAGCAGACCGCCTGGCACGGTCATAGCGAAATTTTTCAACGCGCTGAGAAGTACCTGACGCTGTGAATCGTACACCGATAAAATACCTTTCCCGCTATAATCCGACCACACAGTACCGTTAGGTTTATTAATATTACCTTCAACCGAAACGTTGCTCAATGCTTTTAATTGTACGGTATCGTTTTTTATAGATTTATGATCGACGGAATCAACTGTAGCACTATATTCGGGAAGCACAATTCTTAAAGCCGGGTCGCCGAATATTTCATATTTTTGTGAGTTCTCACCGGGATTTGCCAGCTTTGCTATATACCCTATCTTTCCTATATCCGGAGGAAGGTTATTCGAGTCCCGCGGTGAACTGA
>JBJKOY010000358.1:0-1205 GCA_046706945.1 Ignavibacteriaceae bacterium
TCTCTCTTCCTTTCCTTTTAATTAATATTTGGTTAATTAGTATCAATCACGGTAGAAGCCTTCTCCAAACCCTCCGAAGTTGCGGTCAGGGTAATTTTACCTCTTTTATCCTTTGACCGGATTACAACGAGGCATTTTCCGTTAAATGCTTTCCTGTAGTCTGCCTTGAACGGCTCATGATCGGTTTCCGATCCGTTATCGACGCCGGCAATTTCACCTTCTCCCGAAATCTTAAAATTGACCAAGTTATCCGCATAAGGGACCATCGTACCGTTTTTATCCAGGATCTTAACGGTTACAAACGAAAGGTCTCTCCCGTTGGCAGTAATTTTATCCCTGTCCGGTTCAAGTAAAATTTTTGCCGCAGCATCGGCGGTTTTGTCCAAAGCAGTTAATATTACTTTGCCGTCCTTGCTGCCCACGGCTTTGAGCGTGCCGGGTTCGTAAGGTACTCTCCACATCAGGTGCATTTTGTCCGCGGTCATTTTCTTTGTACCCATTGATTTTCCGTTCAGGAATAATTCTACTTCGTCGCAGTTTGTATAAGCCCATACGTCGACGGAATCTCCCTGCTTCCAACCTGCCTGTCCGGCAGGCAGGTCGGGTTTTCCATCTCTAATTTCCGTCCAGACCTGCGGATTCCACGGGGGGAATATGTGGAGCGTCGGTTTGTCCGTCCATTCGCTTTTGTACAGATAATAAGCGTCTTTCGGAAACCCGGCAAGGTCGATAATACCGAAATAAGAACTGCGCGAAGGCCACCAATACGGCGTGGGTTCGCCCAGGTAGTCGAAGCCCGTCCAGATGAACATGCCCCCGACGTAATCGTATTTGTCCACCGCTTCCAGCGCTTCCTCGTGCGTAGCTCCCCAGGGCACCCTGCAGTTATCATAGGCAGAGCACGTATTATCCGGGTTTCCGCCGGTAAACGGTCTTTGAAATCTGTTCGGCCATACAAGGATACTATCCGACGGCATATCGTAATGGCCGCGTGTTTCCAGCGCGGAGGTTGTTTCCGACCCGATTAATTTTTGCCCGGGGAAATTCTCGGGAAAATCGGCATAATCTTTCCGGTGATAACTGAAACCGATCACGTCCAGCGCTCCCGATCTTATAATATAATTCGAAGTACGCGGATCGTTGCAGTTCGAAGTAACGGCGCGGGTTGTGTCGAGGCTCCTTATAATGCCGGCCAGTTCCCTGGC
>JBJKOY010000359.1:0-4418 GCA_046706945.1 Ignavibacteriaceae bacterium
AGTGGAGATTCGAACCGCTGGATCCGGATCAAAAACAGATGCCCCAGACTGCGGTTATTGTTTTTCCTTACCGTCTTCAGTAAAAATATCGCTGTAGTAAATTCTGTAAAAGAAAAATTCGGAGGCGGTTAATAAAGTAAGAGAGAACGCATCCCTGTCGAAATAAAACCCGAAACCCCTGGGGCTCATAATTACCTGTGAAATCATTCCCGTTATAGTCCATCCCACGGAAAATAATATTGCAATTAGTCCTATGTTTAAGAAAGCCGCGGACAATTTTTCATCCTGCCATTTTTTTGTAAAAATAATAAGAGCAAAAATAAGATGAAGCGCAAAGATGAATGCGGGAACCATAAATAAATTTTTTCCTAAAGATTAGCTCTTTTATTTAAATAAGCCATTCCTATTATTCCTCCCAGCAGGCCGAATACAGAGTTTATAACGAGATTGCTTGTAAATATCCCGGCAGTGTAAAGCAGTGAGAATCCGTTTGCTTTGATTTGATCGACCATTTGATGCAGTACCGACATTGTCTGATCGAACAGCACGCCCAGTTTATACTGGCGGATCAGCATTTCGGTCTGGGGCAAGGCTTCTACAAAATCGTTTGTTCTGGTTATAAAGGTAATCAGCACTTCAAAAAATGTGGAGAAGAGCGTTACGAACAGCCCGGTTAAAATTCCGAACATTAGCGCGGTCTTTAAATCAAGCGGCAGCCGGGACTTGTTTATCCTGTAATCCAGGAACATGGCGAAGATTACCGCAAGCGGAACAATTAAACAACAGCCCAGATTTTTTATCCCCGGTATCGTATTCAATACCGAAGCCCCGAAACCGCAAACCAGCGCCGGGAACACTCTTTTTTTATCCATCATCCTTCATTCGGTCTTTGGCAAAATAATTTTCAACGGATTCCAAAATATAAAGAAATACCACCGAACCAAAAAATAATCCGGTTAAAAAAGCCGCGAACTTTGAATAATTATAAACATCAAAGCTTGACATTATGACATCTATAACTATCGGAAGTACGGCAATATAAAGAAGCTTTAAACCCAGCTTTAATCTCCTGAAAAATATAATAGATACGAGCGACGTAAGTAAAGCGCCAAGGTAAATCCCCGTGCAGCGCGCACAGACGAAAAGCTTGTGTCCGAGAAAATTAAAAGTCTTCGCGTCAAGCTGATGACATACGATTCCGTAAGTATGTTTAAGAAAGGGGTATGAAATAACGGCAAACCCGGTACCGGGAAACAACGACTGAGAAGAGAACCCGGCGCACCAGATAAATGCTGCCGCAAAAAAAATGATTCTGAAAGCTCTTTTCCTTAAAGCGGTCTTTAGGGACATAAAAACTACCCGGCCTTCAATATCAGGATTCTTTCCGGCGTCAGTAAATAGAGTTTCCCGTTAAAGATAAGAGAATTTACCAGGGTGATGTTATCTTTTATTCCTTCGGTAATTAATTTACTGATTCCGAAATCCGGGTTATTCAGATTTGCATAATAAACACCGCCTGATGAAGTGAGCGTCATATTGTTGAAAATAATTCTTATGCCGTCAAAATTTCGGCCTGTGTTAAATGACGTTATGTTATTGCCGTACTGATCGAATATCAATATTCTGTCCGCGTCAAGAACATAAATTTTATTATCGGTCGAAATTGCAAGCTGTTTCGGCTTCGAGAGTGAAAAAGACCCCGCATCGTAGCCTCCGAAATTCTGGACAAAATTTCCGAAAAGGTCGAACTTTACTATCCTTTTATTCTCTGAATCAAGTATATAGAGATCGCCCTGCTGCGAAAGAGCGCAGCTTATAGGGTACCCGAATCTTTCGGATTTATTGTCGCTGTCGCGCGTATATAAAGAGGAAATATAATTTAGGTCTTTATTGAACCTTTCTATCCTGCTGTTGTTTTTATCGCAGATATAAACCGATAGAGGGTTTGCGAAGACATCCGAAGGAGTATCAAACTGGCTTTCGTCCCATCCGAAACCCCCGGTATATTTCAATACATTTCCAAGCGTATCCAGTTTATAAACCTCATTTGTACCTTCGTCTGTAACATATAATATTCCCGCCGGAGTAATATAGAAGGAAGACGCCTGTTTAAAGCTGCCTATGCTGCGTTCGAATGTGAAGGTCTGCGGTAAAGCCGGTGCGCTGAAAATAATTAAAGATAACAGGGCCGTATATAACGTTTTCATTTTTTTTATTAAAATATGATAACGGAAATTAAAATGAAGTTTAATAAAATAAAAAGATAAAAATGTATTATTTAATTATTTTTATCATATTGCAACTGCAAAATCTTAAATTATCAGCCGGCAGGGGGATTTAATTTGAATTTTACGGGTTTTATAAAATTTGTTATCTTAGGATGCAAATTATAAATTTATGGATAATAGGCTAATTTATTGTGATAATATTTATACCGTTATTGATGAAAAATATTATTCTCTTCAGTTGTTTTCCGTTTAAACCGGTTAAATTAAAAACCTCGAGATAAAGATATGAAAAACTTGTACCGCAGTGTAAGTATTGCGGGCCGTATTTTTATAATATTGACTGTTTTGTCTTTATGTAATCCGAGAAGATTATATGCGCAGGACAATATGAAAATATACCATCCGTTGAGCGGATCGCTGCTGCTGTCGCTGGAATATACCGAAACAATAAGTCAAACGGATTATGCCAATTCTATTTTTAGTTTCGGATGGAGGGGATACGGGGAATATTTTCTGCCCATATACAAGGATATTTTCGCAGGCATAAGAGCTTACGGCGGCTCGGCATATCTTACGGGGAAATCGCAGAATTTCGCCCAGCTCGGGATACCTACCGCATTCAGAACAACAATTATCTACGAGGGCGGAGGAGTTGAATTTGGCTACAGGATTACGGATAAAATGTATCCTTACGTATTTGGAGGAGCAACATTTCTTTATTTCAATCCCAAAGATTTGAACGGCCACAGGCTTCCCAACAATGCCAAAGGCGACGTATATTCTCAAAATTCTTTTAACGGCAACCTTGAAATCGGTTTAAGGTATTTTCTGACCGACCAGGTTGCCGTAGACGCAAGCTTCACGCAAAATTTCAATACAAACGATTATCTTGATGATATAAAAATCGGCAAATCCGGAGTTACTTCCGCTCAATTCAATGTGGGAGTTTCGATAGCATTATTCGCCAAAAAAGACTCCGACCACGACGGGGTGCCGGACTACCTTGATAAATGTCCGGATACGCCTGCGGGCGTAAAAGTGGACGCTACCGGCTGTCCTCTTGACAGTGACGGCGACGGTGTGCCGGATTACAAAGACAAGTGTCCCAATACTCCTCCCGGGGTTAAAGTAGATTCCGCAGGCTGCCCGTTGGACAGCGACGGTGACGGAGTGCCGGACTATCTTGATAAATGTCCCAATACTCCTCACGGAGTAAAAGTTGATGCCGAAGGTTGTCCGTTGGACAGCGACGGCGATGGTGTTCCGGATTACAAGGACAAATGCCCCAATACACCTCCCGGGGTTAAAGTAGATTCCGTGGGTTGTCCGTTGGACAGCGACCTTGACGGCGTGCCGGATTATAAGGATAAATGCCCAAATACACCTCCCGGGGTTATAGTAGATTCCGTGGGCTGTCCGCTGGACAGCGATGGTGACGGCGTGCCGGATTATAAGGACAGGTGCCCTAATACTCCTCACGGAGTTAAAGTTGATTCAACCGGGTGTCCGATTCAAGAAACCGCAGAAAAGATCAAAACCGGGAAAGAGGAATTAGTAAAGCGTAAAGAGGTAAAGCCGAAGGAAGTAAAGCCGAAGGTAGTAAAGCCGAAAGAAGTAAAGCCGAAAGAAGTAAAGCCGAAAGAAGTAAAGCCGAAGGAAATTAATTCTCAAGAAACAAAAACAAACGCTGAAAATCAGGAACAGAAAAACAAGTTCGTTTTCTCTTCTTCTTCAATATTTGAAAGCCGGAGCGCGTTTATTACATCGTCGGCATACCCCGAATTAAACACGATTGCGGCGATCATTAAAGCCGATACCTCAACTCGCTGGAGAATTGAAGGTTTTACTGATTTTAATAATGCGGCTTCGTTTAACCAGACGCTTTCATTCAACAGGGCAAATGCGGTATATATTTATTTTATCGAAAAGGGAATAAACAGGAACAGGTTTGATGTTATAGGAGAGGGAAAATATTTGCCTTACAACGGCGGCAGCGGAAAAGGAAACGTCGGAGTAATAATTTCCAAATTGCCTTAAGAAAAAAATTTAGAATACTTCACAGAATGTTTTAATTTGTTTTATACTAAACAAAATATTAATTTTTGAAGACAAAAATTGCCTCATGGTGTAATTGGCAACACGTCTGACTCTGGATCAGAAGAGTCCAGGTTCGAGCCCTGGTGAGGCAGC
>JBJKOY010000360.1:0-2336 GCA_046706945.1 Ignavibacteriaceae bacterium
TTCTGAAAATTCCCATCCCGACTGTGAACAAAATAACGAAATTTATACCTTCAAAGTTCGGTAAGGTTTACACCATCGATCAGGCATTAAATGAAGTCCCGGAATTAAAATGGGTGAAGGATTCGAATGATCCCGAAATCATCAACCTGATAAAGTATGCGAAGGTGCTCGAGGGAATGAACCGCAATGCTTCCAAGCATGCCGCCGGCGTTGTTATTACTCCCGGCGACGTCAGCAACTACGTTCCGCTTGCAACGGCCGTCTCCCAGAGTGAAATCGTAACACAGTATAACATGAAGGAGATCGAGGGACAGGGGCTTCTTAAAATGGACTTCCTGGGATTACGAACGCTTACTATAATTCAAAATACGCTCGATCTGGTTAAGAAGAATCACGGTATCGATATCGATATCGATCATGTTTCCCTTGATGACGAGAAAACCTACCAGCTTTTCTCGAGAGGGCAGACGACCGGCGTGTTCCAGTTTGAATCCGCCCCGATGAGAGAGTATTTGAAAAAACTGCATCCAGGCAGTTTAAGCGACCTGTCCGCAATGAATGCCCTCTACCGGCCGGGCCCTATGGAGTTCATTGATGATTTTATAGACAGGAAATTCGGCGTAAAGGAAGTTATTTATCTTCACCCCGTTCTCGAAACGATATTAAAAGAGACATACGGAGTTATTGTTTACCAGGAACAGGTTATTCAGATAGCGAACAAGGTTGCAGGCATGAGCCTGGCCGAAGCCGATATCCTGCGGAGAGCAATGGGTAAAAAAGACCTTGCCGCCATGGCCGAACAGAAAGTCAAATTTGTCGAAGGAGCGGTTGCCGGCGGGATACCTAAAAAAGCCGCAACCGAAATTTTCGAGGCTATAGACAAGTTTGCAAACTACGGCTTCAATAAAAGCCATGCTGTTGCCTACAGCTTTGTCGCATATCAGACGGCGTACCTTAAGGCCCATTATACCCCGGAATTTTTGGCCGCCAACCTTACCAACGAGTTCGGCAATACGGACAAGGTGACAACGTTCCTCGAGGACTGCCGGAAGCTTAAAATTGAAGTTATGCCGCCGGACGTAAACAATCCTTCCGTTCATTTCGACGTGGAAGACGGCAGAATAAGGTTCGGGATGTCCGCCATTAAAAACGTAGGCATACCGGCCGTCGAAGAAATAAATAGAGCAAGGAACGAACTGGGCAGAAACTTTACAAGTATTTTCGATTTTTGTTCAAGCGTGGATACAAGGATTGTGAACAAAAGAACGCTTGAAGGACTTGTTGTTGCCGGCGCTTTCGATTCGATAGACACGAACCGCGCAAGGCTGTTTGAAGCCGTTGAAGCCGCCCTGGAGTTCGGGCATAAAACAAAGAATTCCGTACTCGTTGCCGGGGACAGTTTATTCGGAGATATGGAAGACGAAGTAAAAATACCCGAACCCGAATTAAAAGACGTTATTCCCTGGAACGACGAGGAAAGGCTGGCAAGAGAAAGACAGGTTATGGGTTTTTACGTTACCGGCCATCCTCTGAGAAAATACGAGGTAGATTTTAAGTCGTTTGCGACAATACACCTGGGGGAAACAGAACAGCTCGAAGAGACGGATGTGGTAAAAGCCTGCGGGGTTATAACTTCGTTGATGACAAAAATTGATAAATCCGGAAGGACGATGGCCTTCCTCACCCTTGACGACTTCTCCGGCTCGTGCGAAAGCCTGATGTTCTCCAAAATTTATGAAAAATGCGGACAGTACCTGCAGGAAGAAAAGTGCGTTTTTATAATAGGCAGACCTGAGAGCAGCGGCGACGCGATTAAACTGCATATAGATGAAGTAATACCCCTGGATGAAGCAAGAGACAGATTTACGCAAAGCGTGAAAATAAATTTCGACGGGGACAGGAACGGCCCGGGAATATTTACTAAAATGAAAACGGTTCTCGAGAAGCACAAAGGTAATTTCCCGGTATATATTCATCTGACCGGCAGCGCAAAAAAGCCCAGGTTATTTTTCCTTAAAGATTACAGAGTCGACGTTTCCGACAACTTTTTAATTGAGATAAACGAAATGCTGGGCGAAGATTCCGTAATTCTTACGAAAAAATAAATGAGCTGCTCATATGGGCGGTTATGTATAATTATGTCAAAAGATTCGCTAAGTAAGCGGCAGTTTTGCTTTTTTATCGATATGCCGTCGCCGGGAATAAGTAATTAAAAATTCGGGGATTTTGCGGCTTGATATTTTTCACATTTTAAACAATTGCCCGTAAAAGATTACCGGTATTATTCCGATTCAGTTGTTTAACTTTTCTCAATTTAGTAATTTTACCTTTCCGAT
>JBJKOY010000361.1:0-3134 GCA_046706945.1 Ignavibacteriaceae bacterium
ACTACAAAACTTTTATCCGGACATCCTTCAGGCGAACCTATGCCGGATTTGGATCTGAAATCTCCCGGCATTAATAATTGGTTACACAGCAGTCAGGATCTTACCGCTTGGGTAGGCCCCTGGGGAGTTTCCTTTTCGGCAAACATTACGCCGGATTCTGCAACAGGGATCGGAGCATGGACGTTTAAGGATTTTATAAATACATTAAGAAACGGCAAACATCTCGGGACAGGAAGAGGAATTTTACCGCCCATGCCTTGGGATGCTTTGGCAAAACTGACCAACGACGACTTAAAAGCAATTTTCACATACCTGCAGAGTATTCCCGCTATCAACAACAAGGTCCCGAATCCGGTCCCTCCGAATATGCTGGCGGATTATTTTAAAAAGAAATAATAATACGGGGAGCTCAGTCTCCCCGTAATATCAATTCTTTTTTCCGTCTTAGTTGACTTTTAAGAATTTAAGAATTAAATATGCAAAAAATCCTTACGGGATTTTAAGATTCCGGGGCTGACAAAAAAGTAATATACATTGTTATTCTTCGTGCCTTTGTGACATTGCGGCAAATAACTTCTTTGAATTTCAAATAAATTCAAACAATTGCCACGAAGACGCGAAGACACTAAGGTTTATGATATACCTTTCGGACAGCCTTTTAAAACTTGCCGTGAAAAAAGCAGGCTTCATTATTAATGGAGATAAAGTAAGCCGCATATATTTATAATTTTCGAATAAACACATGGTAAAAAAGGAAAAAACTTTAAAAGACCTTGAAAGTCAAATTCAGAGACTGAAATCCGCAGTAGAAGAATTACGGGTTCTAAATGAAATAGCTGTTGCTGCCGGCAGGGCGACAAACGTGGATGAAATGCTCAATCTGGTCGTTCAGAAATCCACAAAGGCCGTAAATGCGGAGCAGGGCTCCATTCTTCTGGTCACATCCAATCAAAAAAATCCTTTTACTACTATAATAAGACAGGACGATACAAGCAGCTTGAAGCACAGTTATCATATCGGGTCGAATATTACCGGCTGGGTGCTGCTGCACAAAGAACCGTTAATTATAGAAGAACTTGCCGGTGACAAAAGATTCTACGCGACCCAGGAAGAAAAAAGGGACATACGTTCCGTGCTGTGCGTGCCTATCTGGTTCGAGGGAGAAATTACCGGAATTATGATGACTATAAACAAAAAGGATCAAAAATCATTTTCCAAAGAAGACCTTACTTTACTTTCCATTATTTCGGTTCAGGCCGGACAATTAATAAAAAACCTGCAGCTGCAGCAGGAAACTTTTAAGAAAATAAAGGAGACCGAAAAACTACAGGAACTTGACAGGCTCAAGACTAATTTCTTCACAAATATTTCCCATGAATTCAGGACTCCGCTGACTTTGATACTCGGTCCTCTTGAAAAACTAATGCTTGAAAATTACGACGATAAACTTCAGTCGCAATTCAAGCTTATGCACAAGAACGCAAACAACCTTTTAAAATTAATTAATCAACTGCTCGACCTTTCGGCGATCGATGCTTCCAAGATGAAATTAAAAATAGAGAAAGCGGATATAATTTCCTTTGTAAAAGGAATTTCGGCTACTTTTCAGCCTTCGGCCGAGTTGAAAGAAATCGATCTCAGGTTCGGATCGGAATACGGGGAAATAATTACATTCTTCGATAAAGATAAATTCGAAAATATTATAGGGAACCTGCTTTCGAACGCTTTAAAATTCACGCACCGCAAAGGAAAAATATTTATTTCCGTTAATACGGGAGCGAATAATGAAATTGAAATTAACGTTGAAGATTCGGGCTGCGGCATACCGGACGATAAAATAAATAACATTTTCGACAGGTTCTTCCAGGCCGAAAATTCACCTGCCGCCGGCGGTACCGGCATAGGGCTAGCCTTGGTAAAAGAACTTGTAGAACTGCATAACGGCCGTATTTCGGTAAACAGCGAAGTTGATAAAGGTACCCGTTTCAAATTAAGCTTTCCCTTTCGGACAGAATCCGCCAAAAAGGCAAAACAAGATCAGCCGTCAGATGTAAAAATCCCCGAATTCAAAGAAGACGCGAGTGAAAACGAAATAGAACAATCGACGGATGAACCCCTTGTACTTATAGTAGAAGACAACGATGACATACGGAACTTTATAAGAGAAAATTTAGGGACCGGTATAAAAACCCTTGAAGCTTGCAACGGGAAATTAGGTTTTGATGCATCCGTCAGCAACATACCCGATCTAATCATCAGCGATATTGTAATGCCGGAAATGGACGGTATAGAATTATGCCGGAGAATTAAATCCGACGAAAGGACCAGTCATATTCCCCTCATATTGTTGACCGCAAAATCTTCCGTTGAAAATAAATTAGAAGGCCTGGTTACCGGCGCCGACGATTATTTGACCAAACCGTTCAACGTTTCCGAACTCCAGGTCCGCACGAACAATTTAATAGAACAAAGGAAAAAATTGAGAGAGAGGTTCCGGAAGGAAATTTTATCGGAGCCCAAGGAAATCGCGGCTACTTCATCGGACGAAAAATTTCTGACCCGCGCAACCGGGATCATAGAAAAACACCTGACCGATTACAATTTCTCGGTCGACGCATTTGCCGACGAAATGGGTATGAGCAGAATGCAGCTTCACAGAAAACTTCAAGCCATTACGGACCAATCAGCCGGTGAATTTATAAGAAATTTCAGGCTGAAAACGGCCGCTAAACTGTTAACCGTGAAAAGCGGGAACATCGCGGAAGTTGCGTACGACGTCGGATTCAACAATCCCTCATATTTTTCGGATTGTTTCAAAAAGCTTTTCGGCTCATTGCCCTCGGAATACCTGCGCAATTTTAATCATAACAAATAACCCGGATGTTACATATGTCGCTTTCTTTGTTACAAGGGCGGTAGGGAAAGCTCTTTCGTTTTGCGAACTTTGCATCAACAACAAAACGAAAGGAGACATAAAATGAAAAGGACATTAGTAATACCGGCAGTCATAATACTTGCAGTATTCTTTACGGCGTCATCTTTTGCTCAGAGAAAGAGCGTTAAGGCAAACAACCCTAAATTTAAGACCATAGAAGCAAATTACCTGGAAGGACTGAATTCAAATAATCTCGGAT
>JBJKOY010000362.1:0-1661 GCA_046706945.1 Ignavibacteriaceae bacterium
GAGATGCGGCGGAAAAGTTATCCCGGAAAAGAAGCGCCGCGGCGGAAAAGGTAAGGAAAGAAGTCCAGGATGTTTTAAAGTATCTTGGGATTGAGAAAGCCGTGTTCCAGGTTAAAATAAGCCGCAAGGCCGCGGATACGGAAGAAGGCGAATACATTCTCATAAATAACAAGCCTTTTAATTTTAATTCCAAGGGATGCGATTCGGTAGAATTTTATATATCGACAAATTTAGGTGAAGATCCGAAACCTCTTGCAAAAGTCGCATCGGGCGGAGAAGTTTCCAGGATCATGCTTGCCTTGAAAAACATCCTGGCGAAGAACGACAAGCTTCCACTGCTAATTTTCGACGAAATTGATACCGGCGTGAGCGGAAGAGTAGCTCAGAAAGTCGGTAATTCATTGAAATCTCTGGCTAAATTTCATCAAATCATAGCCATAACACACCTTCCTCAAATTGCCGGGCTGGCGGATATTCATTTTACGGTGGAAAAAAAGCAGAATGAAGACCGGGTTACCAGTTCCATCAGAAAACTGCGGGATCATGAAAAAGTTACCGAAGTTGCCAAGCTTATGAGCGGTGAAAAAGTTACCGAAGCCAGCATTAAAGGCGCAAGGGAACTTATGGGGCTGTGATAATTTTAGTTGACTTCCACGGAAAGATTGAAGAAATTACGCATGAGGATTCTGCACCATTTAAAATCAATTAAAAGGAAAATCGAATGAAAAAGTTTTCATTGCTCCTCATTTTATTAATCTTTGCATACCGACCTGCTTTTTCGCAGGAAGATCCGTTTAATACTTTAAAAGAAGCAGATGTTACTAAATTCGGTCAGCCGTTTGTTACTACTCTCGGAACCGGTTTGAACTCGGGCGGATTTTATACGGCATCTATTCCTTCCGTTTGGGGATTTTCCATAAGTTTTAGGGGAATGCTGATTTTTATTCCCAATGATCAAATGACTTTTACGCCTCAAAACCTGCCGACAGGATACCAGGCTAGCCCGACGACCGCCACTTTCTGGGGGGATAAAGGCGCTATTTATACGGGGAGAAACGGTTATATAACGTATCCTAACGGATTTAATCAAAAAAGCGTTCCTTTCGTCATACCTCAGATTACGGCCAGCTTTCTGGGAACCGAAGTCCTTATAAGGTATCTGCCTAAGATATCGGTCGGCACCGAGGATGTTAATTATTTCGGTATTGGCCTAAGGCACGGTATAAGTCAATATCTTCCGCTGGTGCCTGTAGATCTTGCCGTTCAGATACTTTATAATAAGTTAACCGTGACAAACCTTATTACCGCCACTGCTTTGGCAATTAACGGGGAGGTAAGCAAAACGTTCGGACTTCTAACCGCGTACGGAGGGCTTCAGTATGAAAATTCGACTTTCGATTTATCTTATACCTTAAAAGGTGACCCGCAGAGCGGAGACCCCAGCCTGCGGCAGAGTAAAAATATCTCGACCAGCATCACGGGGCTGGATCATTTCAGGGTTATTGTGGGCGCTTCAGTACAGCTTGGATTCTTAGTACTTAATGCCGATTATAATATAAGCAGCCAGCCTGTCCTTGGAGGCGGCTTGTCATTTCAATTTTAAGAGGAGGGCTATATGAGAAAATACATATTTTTTGTTGCGTTTGCGGCCGTAATTATTT
>JBJKOY010000363.1:0-6100 GCA_046706945.1 Ignavibacteriaceae bacterium
TCCTCCAACAGCACCCTGATATCCGAAACCGCCGGTTCGAATGCATTAGAGCTTGTTGCAGATCTTTCCGCATAACGGCCCGAACTGCAGCCGAATATAAATAACACAACAAAAAATAAAAACGGAAATATTATTAATTTAAGAACGGTATTACGATTCAACGGCATGTATAGGAGAGGATTAACGGAACATTGCTTTTATCATACCCCAGGTTTGCTTAATTCCAGAAATTTTAGGATTAATAGAAGATTCTTCCATGTAAGTTACTTGCTGAGTACTGGCCGACTGGACGCCGAGCCTGTAAGAAAAAGTTATGTCCGAGGTTTTATATGCGCTTTGATCGGTAAAAGTGTAGGTATAACCGGCACCTTTAGGGGCAATGTTTGCGATTACATCCCAGTTTGTCTGATCGGTTTTTCTTTCAATAATAAATTTGCTTACATCGCTTTCGTAGGATGTTTTCCATTCCACAACCACATTCCCGCTCGAATTGCTGTAAACATTAAATTCCGATAAATGAGCATCGGCAATAACTAATATAGTTGCGGTAAAAAAGAGAAGTCCTATTAATAACGGGGCTTTTTTCATGCTAAAAATATATTTTAATTCCCCTATAATGTCAAGGATTTTTTTAAATTGGTGGAGCTAAGGAGGATCGAACTCCCGACCTTCTCGTTGCGAACGAGACGCTCTCCCAGCTGAGCTATAGCCCCGAATATCATTAAATTTTCATTCTTAATATAATTCTATTAACAAAATAAAAAAAGTGTAAATTTTTTAAATTGTATAAAATTTTGAAAATTATTTCCCTTAGTGAAACTTTGTGATTTTAGTGTCTTATGCCATAGGCATCGCGATGCGAGTGGTGATATTGCAATTTCTATAAAATAAAAAAAATATTTACCACTAAGGCACTAAGCACACTAAGTGTCACTAAGAAGTATTCGGGCTGCACGTGATTGAATTTAATTTTGAATATTAGAAGAAATTAGGACACAACTAACATTTTTTTTATTTTGGCTCGTAAAAACTGATAATTTCGAAAATTGGGAGGATTAATGGGAACCTTAATGGTAAGCGTCTCCGGTATAAGAGGGATTGTAGGCGACGGACTGGACCCGGAAACCATCATCAAATATACTTCCGCTTACGCGGAATTTGTTGGAAAAGGTAAAGTTGTAATAGGACGTGATGCAAGAATAACAGGCGAAATGGTGCAGAACCTGGTCTCCGGGACGCTGCTGGCCAACGGCATTGACGTGGCGGAGATAGGCATTTGCCCGACACCGACGGTGCAATATACCGTAAAAAATCTGAAAGCTGCCGGCGGAATCGCGATTTCGGCCAGCCATAATCCGAATCAATGGAATGCGTTAAAACTGCTGAACGATACCGGACAGTTTATGACCCCCGACCAGAATAAACAAATGCTCCGGTTTCTGGACAAACCGGACCGCAAATACGAAACCTGGGATAAGATAGGCAAATTGACTTATTATAAGGAAGGGCTGCAGAAACACGTAGATGACGTTCTAAACCTAAAATATATTAATAGGGAAAAAATTTCTCGGCGGAAGTTCAAAGTGCTTGCGGATTGCGTTAACGGAGCCGGTGTTTATGTTATTCCCGATCTGCTTAGAAAATTCGGCTGCGAAGTGATTGAAATGAACTGCGAGAAAACGGGTATTTTCCCGCGGCTGCCCGAACCTCTTCCGGAAAATTTATCGGAAACAATGAAGGCGGTCATCGAGACAAATTCGGACCTGGGAGTTGTCGTCGATCCGGACGTCGACAGGCTGGTTTTAATTACAAATGAAGGACGGCCTTTCGGCGAGGAAAATACCATTACCCAGGCAGTTAAATTCATTTTGTCAAAAGAAAAAGGGAACATCTCGGTAAATTTATCAACTACCAGAGCCGTAGACGATGTTGCGGAAGCGGCGGGACAGAAAGTATTCCGTTCTCCCGTAGGCGAGGCAAACGTTGTTCTGAAGATGAAAGAAGTAAATGCAGTTATCGGCGGGGAAGGTAGCGGCGGGGTTATATTCCCGGCTCTTCACTACGGGAGGGACGCTCTGGTAGGCATAGCAATTACCCTTCAGCACTTATTGGAATTCGGCGGCACGCTGGCCGAATTGAAAAGGTCTCTCCCTTCATATTTTATAGCAAAGAAGAAAATCGATCTCGGGAATGTAATGCCTGATGAAATAATTACTGCGCTTACCGATAAATACCGCCGTGAGAATATAAATACGGACGACGGCTTGAGGATTGATTTCGAAGATCATTGGGTGCATTTCAGGAAGTCGAATACGGAACCTATTATCAGAATAATTACCGAAGCCGAGGACGTAAAATCGGCGGGACAATACTCCGACAAATATTACGATGAGATAAAAAAATTGATGAAGTCCGGGGGATCAATATAATTTTTTTCTTTTTTGAATGTAGCTGAACAATGCTTTGTCGAAGGGAACGGAAGTATCCAGCAAGTTATATTCAATGTTGGAATTCAGACATTCGTTCTTTATCCTGGTGATAAACTGTTCCATAGCTTGTTTGTATGCTTTCTGGATCTGGTAGGGTCTAGTTGTAATTTCGTCGCCGGATTCCATATCTTTGAATATGGCGTCGTTCCCGAAGGCAAAGCTCTTCTCTATCGGATCCAAAATCTGAAACGCAATCACCTCGTTTTTCTGGTACCTGAAATGCTTCAATGCCGAAAGAGTGAAATTAACATCGTCGAAAAAATCCGAAACGATTATTACCAGGCCGCGCCGTTTGATTTTCTCGGCGATTGCGTTCAAGCACGATGCCGTGTTTGTTTTATTTGAAGCCGGTATATCCGAAAGGGATTTTAATAATTCCTGAAGATAAGTTTTATTTGCTCTCGGCGGGTAATATTTTTCTATTTTATCGGAATATAAAGTCAAGCCAACGGCATCCTGCTGTTTTAACATCAGGTAGCTCAAAGCCGCCGAAAGGGTTGTAGCGTACTCCAGTTTCGTTACATTGCCCTCGGAAGCATATTTCATCGAACCGCTAGTATCCAGCAGGAGATAGCTTTTTAAATTCGTCTCCTCTTCGTACTGCTTTATGAAAAATTTATCCGTTTTGCCGTAAACTTTCCAGTCTATATCCTTCGGACTGTCTCCCTGCATATAGGGCCGGTGTTCGGTAAATTCGACGCTGAAACCGTGATAAGGACTTTTATGAAGCCCTACCATAAATCCTTCGACAACCAGCCTGGCTTTTAATTCCAGAGAATTCAGTTTGGAGATTACCGAAGGGTTTAAATATTTTCTATAATCTAAATTTAATTCGGCCATTAAATCCTGGAAGCTTTCCGCTTTTCGAGAATTTCTGAGGGCGACATTCCCATATTATTTAGTTCCTCCCTGGCCGAAGAAGTCAACTCGTTTTCCGGGTATTTTTCCAGAAATGTTTTAAATACCTGCGTAGCCCTGGTAAAGTCGTGTATATCGTTGGCAAGAATAAAACCGGACATAAATAATGCTTTTGGAGCCATCGGACTGTCCGGATATATCTTATTTAATTCTTCGAATAAATCCACCGCTTTTTCGAGAGATTCGTTATCGGATATATTTTTAACCATTTTATTTTGATATAAGGTTGCAAGTCGAAACATTGCATCCGGAGCTTTTGAACTGTGGGGATACTCATCGATTAATTTCTTATATGAGTCCACTGCCAGCGCTATATTGTTTTGTTTGATACTCTTTTCGGCAATATTCATGTAATCTATATCGCTTTTTTTACCGCAACCGGAGAGAAGAATCCCGAGGATAAAAACAAACAATTAGGTAAGTTTTTTCATGATTTCCACTTTTTTTATTTCTTGCCGTTAAAGTTATCAATTTTGGGGAGAAGTATCAATTTAATTTGAGCTTCTCATTTTTCTTCATGGATTCCTGTTTCATTTTTTCTTTATAATCGGCCAGTTTTTTAGCGATATTTTTATCGGATGTTCCCAATATCTGAACTGCGAGCAAACCGGCATTTTTTGCGCCGTCTATCGCAACGGTGGCTACCGGAACTCCGCTCGGCATTTGCACAATGGACAAAAGAGAATCCACGCCCTGCAGAGCTTTGCTGAAAATCGGGACGCCGATCACGGGCAATGTAGTTTGTGCAGCCGTAACCCCGGGCAGATGTGCCGCCCCGCCGGCCGCCGCAATAATTACTTTTAATCCCCTTTCCGCCGCGGTTTTCGAATAATCCCTATGCTGTTCGGGCGTGCGGTGGGCAGAAAGTATTTTTACTTCGAACGGGATTTCGAATTCCTTCAAAATATCTTCGGCTTTCTGCATAACGCCGAGATCCGAATCGCTTCCCATTATTATTCCTACTAAAGGTTTTTCATTCATGACTTTCTCCGTTTTTTTCTTATGATGTGTATAACTAAAAATTTTATTTACCAAATTAATAAATATTTAAATTACTTCTTTTGAGTTATCTCATTATTATAAAAATAAGGTAATAAGGTAATTGATGCGGGAGTTGCGGTATGTTACTAAGGTTAAGTACTAAAGTTCGTTGCTAAGGTTTATTTTTAATTCTAATTAATCAAACAAGTTGACCGCCTTATATAAAATTCTTTAAAAACAAGCCGCTAATTACTCTAATTAACGCGAATTGTTTTAATAATATAATAATTTAATTAGTGAATTCGCGGCTATATTGACTTTTTATCAACATGCGGTCAACTTGTGTTAATTACTTACTCAACTTTTTAATAGCAACTTCCGCCGATTAATAATTAAAAAAGTTTCAAATCCATAAAATTTTAACCTTAGTAACAATTAACATGCAAGCAAAAAATACATTATTACCTTATTTATTATTAAAAAGTATTAGAAAACCTAACCGCAATACTCCGGGGATTTACGTCTGTTTTTTTTAGGAATAAATTTTTTTAATTTTCGATGTTGTATGACTATTCTTTGCGCCCTTCGCGTACCTTCGCGTGCTTTGCGGTTAATTCCTCCATGCTTTAAAAAGAATGTTGTATTACTCATTTATTTTTCATCTCCAATTGATGATATTTATTTTTTCACCGTCGGACCTAAGCAAGGCCGCGCCGCTGCTGTCAGACCTGATTATCAACGCATGTTTCGATCTTAATTTGCTTATCGTGGCGGCAGCCGGATGCCCGAACTTATTGCCGAGTCCCGAACTTATTAAACAAATCATCGGCTTGACAAGATTCAAAAAGATTCCGCCTGTCGCCCCGCCGCTACCGTGATGGCTGATTTTCAGAACATCAGATTCAATAAATCTGCCGTATAGACCTGAGTAGTTAGACTCCGCGGGCTTTTCAAGGTCGCCCGTAAATAAAAAAGCCGTCTTCCCGTATAATATTTTGAAAAATCCGCTTCCGTTGTTCGTCGACTTTTTAAAATTGTTATTCATGTTCCCCATATTTAAAATATAAAATCTTGTATTTCCTATCTTCATGATACCGGGGCGATAATAATGAACCGGTACTCTCATTTTCTTAAGATATTTTTCAAAACGAACGTCTTTCATGCTTGAAGAATCCGGCGGAGGTTTATATAGACTCTTAATCCTGCCGCTGTGAATCAGTGAAACAAAACCGGCATAATGGTCGGCATCGATGTGGGATACAAAAGCATAATCAATTGCAGGCACAGACAAATAATCCAGCAGCGGCAATATCCTTCTTTCACCGTTATCGAAAAAAGCAGTAGCAATCCCCGCGTCAATCAATGCAGTTTTTCCGTTGGGAAACTTAATAAAAAAAGAATCTCCCTGACCTACATCTATCATCATCAAATTGAATTTATTCTTTTCCAGTAGATTGCGGTCGTCCAGCGAACAAAATAAAATTATGTCAGCGGCTGCCAGTATAAATAGAATTAACTTTGCGCTGTAGTGAGTAAATTTTTTGATTGAGACGGTTATGAATGCAAGGAAAGAATAAAATATTATAATATCCTGCACGGAAAAATTTCTAATATCCAGGTGCGAATATGTGAGCCGCCCCGAATATCCTATTAAAATATTAAAAATCAATATCAGCATATCGTTGGCAGCGGCAAAATAAACAGCCAAGTGA
>JBJKOY010000364.1:0-19660 GCA_046706945.1 Ignavibacteriaceae bacterium
GAACGGCAGGAAGTTAGCCGGGTCGGACAGCGTATTCGGAGTTTACAGGAGGTTTGATTTTAACGTAACCTGTATTGTAAAGTTCGACGGTAAAAATGTTCTGGCAGTAAAGGTTTATCCTCCGGAATGGAGCGAGCCCACCGTCGGCTTTGTCGATTGGAACCCGCGTTCCCCGGACGACAACATGGGTTTATGGAGGGACGTAAGCATAAAAACTTGCGGAGACCTTTCTCTGAATTTCCCTTTCGTAAAAAGTAAGATTGATCTTAAGACTTTTAAAAAAGCAGGACTGACAGTCTCCGCGGAAATAAAAAACATTTCGGGTAAAGAGCTGCCGGCTTTGCTGGAGGGAGAGATCGGGAATATTAAATTTTCGAAAGAAGTCAGGCTTGCGCCGGGAGAAAACAAGACCGTCGAATTCACTCCGGAAGATTACCCGCAATTGATTATAAAGGATCCGCATCTATGGTGGACAAACGACCTCGGCGGTCCCTATCTTTATAAACTGAAGCTTCAACTTAAAAGCGGCAAGATGCTGTCTGACCTGGATGAAACCAGTTTCGGGGTACGCGAGGTATCCGGCTACATAAATAAAGAAGGCTGCAGGGGGTTTAAGCTTAACGGCAGGAAAATACTAATACGCGGGGGAGGATGGGCGGACGATATATTTCTGAAATACGATCATAAAAAACTTGCCTCACAAATAGCTTATGTTAAACATATGGGATTAAACGCAATTAGGTTCGAGGGATTCTGGGGAAACAACCAGGATATCTATGACCTCTGCGATCAAAACGGGATATTAATTATGGCCGGTTTCAGCTGTCAGTGGGAATGGTCAGATTATATCGGTCAAACCGCCGACGAATACGGCGCGATTAAAACCCCCCATGATATTAAACTTGTTTCCGAATACTGGCGGGACGAGATCAAGTGGCTTAGAAACCACCCCAGCATACTGGTCTGGCTATACGGGAGCGATAAATTTCCCCGCCCGGAACTTGAACGTAAACTGCTTGATATACTGAAAGATGACGATCCCACCCGGCCTTCCCTTGCTTCTGCGGCAGGTATAAAAAGCAGTATTTCCGGTCCGTCTGCCGTTAAGATGAACGGTCCTTACGATTACGAACCGCCGATGTACTGGCTGACGGATACTTCTTACGGCGGGGCTTTCGGATTTAATACTGAAACCGGCCCGGGCCCGCAGATCCCTCCCGTGGAAAGCATAAAAAAAATGATACCCGCGGACGATCTTTGGCCTATCAACGCGGTATGGGACTATCATTGCGGAAGACATGAATTCGGGAATCTTATTGTATACAACAAGGCTCTCGATAACCACTACGGCAAACCCGGCAGCCTAAAAGAATACGACACAAAAGCCCAGCTCCAGAATTACGATGCGATGAGGGCGATGTTTGAAGCTTTCACAATAAATAAACCCGCCGCTACCGGCATTATTCAGTGGATGCTTAATTCGGCCTGGCCGGAATTCTACTGGCAGCTTTACGATTATTATTTAATGCCCAACGGGGCCTTCTACGGGGCAATGAAAGCTAACGAGCCGGTTCACATAGCCTACAATTATTCCGACGGCGGTATCGTTGCGGTGAACAATACATACCGGGAATACAGCAACCTTACCGCGGACGTCAGAGTTTTAAGATTCGATTTATCCGAAGCATATTCGTTTAAGAAAAAGATCGATCTTAAGCCCTACCTTGACAAGTCTGTAACGGTTATTCCGGGAACCGCTGATTTATCGAAAACCTACTTCCTTGTCCTTGAACTAAAAAACGAAAAGGGAGAAATTATCAGCCGCAATTTTTACTGCCTATCTACAAAGCGCGACGAGCTCAACACCGCCGGGACTAAATGGTTCTATACGCCGATAAAACAGTACGCCGATTTTACGGAGCTGAATAAACTTAAGGAAGTAAAACTCGATGTTGTGCCGGGACTTAAAATCCACGGTAAAAATTCGATTGCCGAAGTTGAAGTTTCAAACAACTCTTCTAACCTGGCATTCCAGATCCGGCTGGCCGTTAAAAAAGGGAAAGAAGGCCGGGATGTTCTCCCGGTATTTTGGGACGATAACTACTTCTCCCTTCTGCCAGGCGAAAGGCGAACCGTTAAATGCCGCTTTTCGACCGCCGGCTTAGATGGCAGGAGACCTTATCTAAAAGTTTCCGGCTGGAATATATTAGGACAAAACTTGAGAATAAAAAGAGAATAACACACAAATTATAAGATATAATTATTCTCCCGGAACGAAAAAATTAATTATTCTTCTCTGCGGCACAAGTCTCCGGCTTTTCGGCTAATAAATTTGTTAAACGGTTAAACAGCACTTCTGCTATTAAATCATGATATTTTTCCGATGCGTGGATACCGTCGTTTTGGAAGTATTGCCGGGTATTCCGGGAATGAATGCTTAAGTTTTCTAAATACGCTATTCCCCGAATTGCAAACATATTTTGTAAATAATCGTTTAATAGTCCGCATAATTTTTTTGCGTACGGCGTGTTGTTCCTGAACCCTATTCCGAGAACAAGCAGTTTGATATCTGTTCTTTTACAATACGCAGCTATGTCCAGCGTTAGTTCATAATATTTTTCGAACGCATATTTTAGGTTCCCTGAATAACGCCCGATAAAGTAATTTAAATCGATGAGTAATTTGCGAAAGCCGGTTTCTTCTTTTGATTCATTATAGACTATCCCTTTTTCGAATTTCGAACTGTCGTATTTTTCCGAGTTTGACATTTTCAAAGAATTGAAATTCAGGGACGATTTCAATTCACCGTTATTGTTCAAATACCTATAAAATACTTTTACCAGTCGAAGAAAAGGCTCCGGTCTGATGTGAAAAACAAGAATGTCGACCGTGTCGGATTGATGATAAGTTTTAATTTTATTTAAACAATTATTAAACAGTTCGTAACGAATGATGTTAATATTAAGGTCAAAATCGTATTCGCTTTCAATTCTTCGCTTTAGTTTTTGATGAAACAAATCTTCAAACAGGATATCGTTCTGCACCGGGAAGCATCCGCCGACAAAGGTCATATTTATACTTTTTGTTTTCTTCGCAACGGAGTAATTCTTAGCGGCCGTAAATTCGTGGGGAGAAATTAGAATGCTGTTTTCCCCGGATATAGAAAAAGTCTTAGTTTTCTTATTTTTCCCGTAGTTCTCAACAATGCGTTTTTCATAATTATCCGGTACCCTTAAATCCAGCCTGTGTCTTATTAATTTATTAAAAGGAATATGATCGCCGGCCGGATCGAAATGATTAATTAATTCGCATTGCCTTTTGTTCAGCGCAGTCTGCCCGGCCCCGGGTCCGAAAATATTATAAAGGTTATGCAGCATCGACCCGAAGAACGAATAATTTTCCAATTCCAGGTAAGGAGAGTTCAGAATATTAAGATTTTTCGGGGCTGCCGCGGAAAATATTTTTTTTATCCATTTCCAATATTCGATGCTGTTTTGATGAAAGAACGGAAATGCATTGATGTCCAAATTATAATCGCAATGACCGAATCCCAGCCTTTCTATTTTAGGAGGCAGTAAATCGACAATTGCCTCTATATTAGTCATAGCTTTTTTGGATTCGATTATCGGGATTAATTCATCATATGTTATATTTTTCGCCGCCAAAAGATTTCCGATTTTTTCTATCTCTTCTCCTGATTCTATTTTAGGCAATAATATCGTGTTTATAAATTTATTCGATATTGCTTCCAGGTCCTTGTTGAATTCCGATGCCTCGCCGTTGATTCTTAGTCCGATTTTAATAGACGGGATTTCGGGTATGATATCCGTAATAATATTCTTAAAGCAGCTGCGGTAATATCCTTTATCCGATGTTTTAATACTATCCTCAAAATCAAAACAAAGGACAGCCTGCCGCTCTGCATATTTTTTTATATGCTCGACGTTTGTCAGATTGTTGTAGTTAATAAATTGATATGCCTTCATTTCAACGGATAGCCTGAAATATTAATTGCTTATTATATTTTAACTTTCCCCGCGGCAAAATCCTTTCATGGGATTTAATTTATACATATTATAAAAGGAGCGGAATTTATCCGCTGCCGATTTATTTATTGCGCATTATTTTTCTCGCGGGATTGTTTGTGTATTTAAATTTAAGCCGGCTTCAAGGCTTGATGCAAATGCCCTGGCAACAAGCGGATTAACCGCAGACGGAGGCAGGCCGAGCTTTTTCACAACCTTTTTACATAACTCCGCAATATCCTGCCGTTTACCAGAATTACCGGCTTCAATAACCGTATTATGTATCCGACGGAGGTAAGCAAGACTTTTTTCCATCCGTGCATCGATATCGGTTCGTCCTTTAACGGGAGGCTCCCAGGAAGAAAATAAATGTTCAATATTTTTTACCTGCCGGAGAGACCCGATTGACGAAAAGCAGGCGTAAATGTCTTCATAAATCGGGAGATCGCCCGGATAAATCAATGCGTCCGCGGTAAACAAGCAATGCTCGTCTTCATACAAAAGAGAAACAGAGCCTTTCGAATGGCCGGGAGTATGAATTACTTTTAATATTATGTCTTTCTCTAATTCTAAAATCTCGCCGTCTTCAATAAGGCGGTCGACCTTTACCGGGCCTTCAACCAGGTCATGGAATCCCGGGACGGGTCTTTCTTTAAATTGTTTTTCGGTGTCTTCTATCCAGTACCTTTCGCTTTTATGGGCATAAATTGTACAGCCCGTCCGGGACTTTAAGTTTTTAGCCGAACCGATATGGTCGGGGTGCGAATGGGTAAGAATCAAATCGGAAATTTCTTCCGGTCCCCTGTTCTGATTTTTTATGTATTCCCGAATAATTAATTCGGCGCCTGCAGTGCCGCTGTCGATCAAATGGATTTTGTCCCCGAAAACCAGATAAACGTAAGCGAATCGGTCAAGGGATAATTCAGGAGAAACCGGGACTTTAAATTGGATTTTTAAGGCATGTATATGTTCCGTAATTTTCATTTATTTCTCCGAAATCTGCCGCCGCAAATTGCCCTACCGGACTCTCTTAAATTCGTTTATTAAACTATGTAAAATAGAGGTTTTTTTAAAGTCATTTTTCAGAACAACATGAATAAATATTTATCTTTTTTCAAAGCCGCTCTTCAATTTTTTGAAGTACATCCGTTCCTTGCAGTTCGGCTTCGCGTGCCGTTTTGAGTAAATAAATCGCACGCTGAATTTTCTTTTTATCTTTAACGCTGACATCGTATTCCGTTTCGGAAGAAACATTCAGATAAGGAAATATCCGTGATAATTCTGAAAAACAATCGGCAACAACACTGTAGCGTTCTATCGCACTATCAAATAGCTTATCAAATTCAGGAGATATTCGCCTTTCTGATTTTCAGATAATTAAAGCCCGCAATTACGTCAAATGCAAAATCTTCAATAGTCGATTGAAAGTAATTCCCTTCCGATTTTCCCGTACCGCGGTCGTCAAATCGAAGTACCGCAATTCCGCATCTTGTTAAATAATCGGCAAGGACATAAAACGGTCGCTGTCCGAATGCCGCTTCATCTCTGTCCTGTGGTCCGGAACCTGAAATTAATATTGCCGCAGGGAACGGAGGTTTAGCAGCAGGCAGAGTTAATGTTCCGGTTATCTTAATCCTGCTCTTACTCTTAATCTAATTCGTTTTTTAATCAAGTTTATTACTTCTTCAAGATTCTTTCATTAATAAATACAATTTTGCCGTCAACCCATCCAAAATCCTTTGCGATGGGACACTCCGAGCACTTTTCTGCATTCGGGACAAAAATAAATAAATCTTTTTCCGAAGAGACTTTCCAGCAGACGGCACCATACACTCTTTAACTCTTTGCCGCAATGCGGACATATCGGATAAACGTCCTCTTTTTCCTGTACCGGCAACATGGGATAATACTCCTTTCATTTATTATTTCGGTATAATTATTTGGGTGCTCCATAAAGCAATGGGTGAGGAATGTTTCTTTTCTCTGTACCTTTGCCTTCCATCTGGCAGTAATACGTTGGGACTCACCATTCTTTATAATTACGGGATTTACTTAAATATTTAAAACCCTAATATTTTAATTGCAGTATAAGAGGAATTTCAAAGTTAATTGAAAGGTTTGACGCTAATTCCAAAAAGTTAAATATTTTGACTCCCCGTAGTGGTAAAAATATATAAGTATCGCAGTACGGCTATCGTCAATAATTCTTATCGTGTTTTTCAAAATTATGCAAAATTAATTCTTACTTCAATAAAAAAACCGTCAACAGGCGTACTTACCGGGCCTTATAATATTTGTAATTTGTGACACAGCCGATTGGCAGGAATCCGGTTTATTTTTACTTTCTTTTCGGAAGTTAGGTTATTTCCAAATAACTGTTTTAGAACTATTGTATTTCTCTTTCCCGATATTATGACTTAACAGACTTTTTAGCTTGTGTAAGCGGATTTAAAAATACATTTCCTCCGTTTAATCAGGGAATTTTTGTTTTTGGATATAATTGGCGTATCCATATATACGGAAGTCTCGAGAAAAAACAACCCTCCTAATACAAGAAAATTAACTTGTTAAAAACATTTTGAACTTAAGTCATCATGCATTTAGCTTTTCAGGCAATGACGCAGAATCAAATTACTGTATGGTGATTTAACATAAGAAAATAAATTTTTTAAAATAGAAAGGAACTCTTAATGAGAACTTTACATTTACAGACGTTTTTACTTTTTATTTTTATTTTATTATTGGGTGAAGCCCGGGCTCAGCGGATGGAAACGGGCGGAACGGTACCGGGTCGAATACTCGGAAACTCTACCGTGGACAGCACCCTTACTATCGTAGGAAAATGGGCAACAGTAGGAGAATGCCTATGTGTGGCCGATACAGGCAATTACATGCTTGTAAGCGACTTTGACGACAGTTTGAAAATGTTCGACATCAGCAATCCCGCATCCCCGGCGGAGGTGGATAAAATAGCCACGGCGGTATGGATTACAAATATACTGATCTCGGGTCATTATGCATATGCAGCCGATGCGGTCGACAGCATTCACGTTTACGATATTTCCGACCCGACAGGTATTGCGGAAGTCGGAAGCGTGAATTTGCCGAACGCGAGCGGGATCAGCGACCTTGCGCTGGCCGGATCCACAATGTCTGCTTCGGCGGAAAGCGGTCTGTATGTTGTCAACGTATCCAATCCGAAAGCGCCTGTACTGATTGCTTATTCCCCGGGCTGGGATTACGGCTTAGGGGTAGCCGCCAACGGCGGAGTCTCTTATCTCGCTAACGGCAGAGGAGGTTTGATGATTTTCTCTGGGGAAAAATCGGGCGCCGCAACAATGGTAGGCCAGATCGGACAGAACCTTTCCTTCGGATACGTTACATCGGTGGGACTTAAATATCCTTATGCTTATGTAGTTGGAGACAACGGACTTTATGTGGTCGATGTGAGCGATCCGGCCAGTCCGGTCGAGGTAGGCAACGCTCCCCTCCTGTCGGTTCAAAACGGTCCAACCAACGGATCTGTTTATCCCGGTCCGAAATCGGGCAGGTACCGGCCTTCTCAAATTGCGGCGCTGCTCGGCGGCGTAATAGCATTCTCGGGGAATTACATGTTTATTTCCCGGGGAGCCCAGGGATTCGAAGTATTGGATATCAGCGATCCTACGGCGCCGCATGAAGCCGCATCATTTGTCCCGGACTCAAACATAATTCCACAGGGAGTGGCATTATCTGATAAATATATACTTATACCTTACGTCAACAGCGTTACCGATGCCGGAGGAGGTTTAATTCTGGGAACCGATTTTATTACCGGGATAAAGGACTACAATGAAGAGGGAAATACCCCGGGAAAATTTATTCTATCACAGAACTATCCCGACCCTTTCAACCCTACAACGGTTATAACTTATCAATTGCCGGTAAACAGCTTTGTTTCTCTAAAAGTTTATGATATTACCGGGAAAGAGATAATGACGCTGGTTAATGGAAGCCAAAACGCAGGGAATCATTCTGTAAGTTTCAACGGAAGCGGACTCGCCAGCGGAGTTTATTTCTATCGTATCACGGCCGGGATTTTTACTTCAACAAAGAAGATGGTTTTGCTTAAGTGATTATTAGAATTAAGGAAGGACTAAAATGAAACATTTAAATTTAATGTGGATTTTACTTTTTGTGCTGGTATTTTCATTTCGCGAATCCGAGGCGCAATGGGTACAAACTAACGGACCGTACGGCGGCAACATTAAATGCTTTGGGGTTTCGGGCACTTATATTTTTACCGGTACCGATTCCAACGGAGTATTTTTATCGACCGACAACGGCAGCAGCTGGAAAGCGGTCGATAACGGTTTAACGGACTCTTTAGTCAACTCTTTTGCCGTATCGGGCAATAATCTTTTTGCCGGTACCGATTCCGGCGGAGTATTTCGATCGACCGATAACGGCGGAAGTTGGAAAGCGGTCAATAACGGTTTGACGAACACTTACGTCAAATCTCTTGCAGTATCGGGTACTAGTCTTTTTGCCGGTACCGCTCACGGCGGAGTATTCCTAACGACCGACGACGGAAGCAGTTGGAAAGCGGTAAATAACGGTTTGACGAACACTTATGTCAACTCTCTTGCCGCATCTGGCACTAATCTATTTGCCGGAACTCCGGGCGGCGGAGTATTCCTATCAACCGACAACGGCGGAAGTTGGAAAGCGGTAAATAACGGTTTGACTGACAATGTAGTCGTCTCTCTTGCCGCATCGGGCTCTAATTTATTTGCCGTTACATTTACCGGCGGAGTATTTCTATCGACAAACAACGGCGACAGTTGGAAAGCGGTAAATAACGGTTTGACGGAACTGGATATTACCTCTTTTGCCGTATCGGGCACTGATATTTTTGCCGGTACCGGTTACGGCGGAGTATTTCTATCGACAAACAACGGCGGCAGCTGGAAAGCGGTTAATAACGGTTTGACGAACACTTATGTCAGGTCTCTTGCCGTATCGGGCACTAATCTTTTTGCCGGCACTGCTTATGACGGAGTATTTCTATCGACCGACAACGGCGGCAGCTGGAAAGCAGTTAATAACGGTTTGACAAACCCTGTTGTCAACACTCTTACCGTATCGGGCACTAATCTTTTTGCCGGTACTAATTTCTGCGGAGTACTTCTATCGACCGACAACGGCAGCAGTTGGATTTCAGTAAGTAACGGTTTGACAAACCTTGACGTCTACTGTTTTGCCGTATCGGGCACTAATCTTTTTGCCGGTACTAATTCCAACGGAGTATATCTGTCGACCGACAACGGCGGCAGCTGGAAAGCTGTAAATAAAGGTTTGACGGACACTTCAATCTACTATCTTGCCGCATCGGGCACTAATTTATTTGCCGTTACTTTTTACGATGGAGTATTTCTATCGACCGACGACGGCAGCAGTTGGAAAGCGGCAAATAACGGTATAACAAACAACTATGTTGTCACCCTTGCCGTATCGGGCACTAATATTTTCGCCGGTACCGATTACGGCGGAGTATTTCTATCGACCGACAACGGCAAAAATTGGAAAGCAGTAAATAACGGTTTGACGAACACTTTGGTCAACTCTCTTGCGGTATCGGGCGCTAATCTTTTTGCCGGCACTTATCGAGGAGTATTTTTATCGACCAATAACGGTGGCAGTTGGACGGAAGTAAGTAACGGTTTGACGGATTCTGATGTCCGGTCTTTTGCCGTATCGGGCACTAATTTATTTGCCGTCACTACCAACAACGGAGTATTTCTATCGACCAACGACGGCAGTAATTGGACAGCGGTCAATAACGGTTTGCCGAACACTTATGAATCTTCATTAGCGGTTAATGGTACAAATCTCTTTGCCGGAACTGTTTATAACGGTATTTGGAGAAGACCTTTATCAGAAATGATTGCGGGTGTTAAAAACAACACTGATCAAACGCCTGATGCATTCTCGCTCGGACAAAATTTTCCGAATCCCTTCAACCCTTCCACTAGAATTGAATTCGCTTTAAAGAAGGAATCAAATGTGAAACTTGGTATTTATAACGTACTGGGAGAGAAGGTTGAAGAGTTTAATTTAGGCAGGATGAGTTCAGGAATTTATCACAAAAATGTAGAAATGTCCGGCTTTGCCAGCGGAGTTTATTTTTACAGGATAGATGCCGTTGAATATGACGGTGAGAGATTTACCGCAATAAAGAAAATGGTTTTGTTAAAGTAACTTTAAAAAAGGAATATTATAATGAAATTTTTAAATTCGATCTTGATTTTACTTTTTTTACTGCTGCTCTCATCCCGCGAATCTGATGCACAATGGGTGCAAACTAACGGACCGTTCGGCGCCGATATTAATTGTCTCGCCGTATCGGGTCCCATTCTTTTTGCCGGTACTTCCGCAGGAGTTTTTCTATCGACCGACAACGGCGGCAGCTGGACGGCGGTAAATAACGGTTTAACAGACACCGTGGTCCAATGTCTTGCCGTATCGGGCACCAATCTATATGCCGGTACTCTTGAGAGCGGAGTATTTCTTTCGACCAACAGCGGCAGCGGCTGGACAGCAGTAGATAACGGTCTGGCGAACACTTATGTCAGATCTCTTGCCGTATCTGGCACCAATCTTTTTGCCGGTACTAATTCCATCGGAGTGTTTCTTACGACTAACAACGGCGGTAATTGGACATCGGTAAATAACGGTTTGACGAACTCCGAAATCCCCTCCCTTGCAGTGTCGGGTACTGATCTTTTTGCCGGTACTTCCGGCGGAGTATATCTATCGGCCAACAACGGCGGCAGCTGGACGGCGGTAAATAACGGTTTGACCAACTCTCCTTCTTCCGGACCTTATGTCAAATCTCTTGCCGTATCGGGCACCAATCTCTTTGCCGGTACATATAGTAACGGTGTATTTATATCGACCAACAGCGGCGGCAGCTGGAAAGCGGTAAATAACGGTTTAACGGACACCGTAGTTCAAGTTCTTGCCGTATCGGGCAATATTCTCTTTGCCGGCACTTTTAGCGGGGTATTTCTATCGACAAACGACGGCGGCAGTTGGACAGCGGTTAATAACGGTTTGACGAACATGTATGTAATTGCATTAGCAGTCAACGGTACAAATCTCTTTGCCGGAACTGCCGGCGCCGGTGTTTGGAGAAGACCTTTATCGGAAATGATCACTTCGGTGAGTGAAAAAGATAATCAAGTCCCGGCTGATTTTATTTTATTTCAAAACTATCCCGACCCTTTCAATCCCGCTACGGAAATAACTTATCAATTGCCGGTAAACAGTTTTGTTTCACTGCAGGTGTACGATGCCGCCGGGAATTTTACTGCCGCAAAGAAGATGATTCTGCTTAAGTGATTTTTAGGATTAAGAGAGGACTAAAATGAAATATTTAAATTCAATGTGGATTTTACTTTTTGCTCTCGTATTCTCTCCGGGCAAAGCCGGAGCTCAATGGAAGGAAACCGGCGGACCGGACGGCGGAAATGTAAATTGCTTTGCAGTTAACGGCGGCGATTTATTTGCAGGAACATTCGGCGGCGTCTTCGTTTCCGCCGACAACGGCGCGAATTGGAAAGGAACCGGTTTGGAAAGCACCGATGTCCTGTCGCTTGTATTTGCTCCAAACGGGCAGGGTAAGACAAATTTTCTGGCAGGAACATTTAATCAAGGAGTCTTTGTTTCCGCCGACAACGGCGCCGACTGGTCGAGGATCGACAGCGGCTTGACTGACCTTGACGTTCAAGCACTTGCCGTTATTCCCGACGGCAAAGGCGGGTCTATTTTGTTTGCAGGAACCGATAGCGAAGGCGTCTTCGCTTCCGCGAACAACGGAACCGTTTGGAAGGCTGAAAATGCAGGCTTGACCGATAAGAATATAATTTGTCTTGCTGCATACGGGAACAATCTCTTTGCTGGAACCGATACCGGCGGAGTTTTTCTTTCAACGGACAACGGTACAAGCTGGAAAGCGGTAAATAACGGGTTGACTTCTCACAATATTTTGTCCCTTGCCGATAGTTCTAACGGAGCAGGAGGAAGAAATCTGCTTGCGGGAACCGACGGCGGCGGACTTTTTCAATCAACAAACAACGGCGTCAGCTGGAACCCCGTGAATATTAACCTGCCCTCTCCTTTTGTTTCTTATATCACCTGTCTGTCGACAAACCCGGGGACGGGAGACATTTATGCAGGCTCTTACAGCGGAGTTTTTATTTCAACCGACAACGGAAAAAACTGGAGAAGCGGTGGCCTGGTAAACGAAGATATTCAATCGCTTGCGAACACACCCAACACAACGGGAGGGACAAATATTTTCGCCGGTACAGTAGACAATGTCTTTCTTTCCTCTAACGGCGGGGCTAGCTGGAAATCGGCAAACGCCGGTCTCGCGGCTACCAGCGTTACTTCATTAGTACTCAGTCCCAACGGGACTGGAGGAACCGACATTTTTGCCGGTTGTTACGAGGACGGCGTCTCTCACTCAACCGATAACGGCAAAACATGGACTACTCTCAACTCGGGCCTTACGAATACATATGTTGTTTGCCTTGCACTCGGCTCAAGCGGAACAGGAGGGACTAAACTATTTGCCGGGACGTACGGCGGCGTATTTCTTTCCGCAAATAACGGGCTAAGCTGGACACAAGAAAATACGGGACTAAATACGAGCACGGGAGATACCGTAATTACATCGCTCCTGGAGAGTGGAACCGATCTTTATGCCGCCTGCTGGGGAAACGGTATCTTCATGTCCACAAACGGCGGATCGAACTGGAAACCGGCAAGCACCGGGCTTAGGAATAGTTATGTTACTTCAATCGTAACTTCTTCAAATCAAGCCGGCGGGAATGAACTCTTTGCAGGCACAAACGCGGGTATTTTTATTTCATCGGATAAAGGCGTAAACTGGACTCAGAAAAACAACGGTCTGACGGATACGCTTGTATCGACGCTCATGGTAAGCGGCACTAATATTTACGCAGGGACAACGAACGGCGTATTTCTTTCTACAAACAACGGCGGTAGCTGGGCTTCGATTAGTACCGGGCTTCCCGATACTACGGTTAGTTCGATCTCAGCAGTAGGCGGAAACCTTTTTGCGGGGACTTATCTGGGAATATTCTTTTCAACGGACAACGGCGCTGATTGGACGCCGGTAAATGAAGGCCTTTTGAATAAAAATGTTTTATCCGTTGCGGCCGGCGGATCTAATCTCTTTATCGGTACTTTAGGAGACGGGGTCTGGATCCGTCCGTTATCCCAAATAGTAACCGGTATTAAGAACAGTCGTAATCAAATCCCGGCTGAATTCTCCCTCTCGCAAAACTATCCGAACCCTTTTAACCCGAGCACGACAATAGAATTTAGCATACTTAAAGAATCAAATGTTAAACTAAGTATTTATAACGTGCTGGGCGAGAAAGTTGAAGGATTTGATCTGGGGCGGATGAATTCCGGCTCTTATAAAAAGAATATCGACATGTCGCGTTTTGCCAGCGGGGTCTATTTCTACAGGCTGCAGGCCGGGAGCTTTATTTCCATTAAAAAGATGATTGAATTGAAATAATGCTCTAAAGATAATTTAAGAATAATTAAAAGGCCTGCCGGCTATTAAGCAGGTAAAATTAAAATTTTAGTAATTCATTTTAAACAAGAGTTGATTATGAAAACCGTGTACGGAGTTATGAATAAAATTTGCATAACAGCCATCGTTTTCCTGGTGTGCTTATCTTTGCCCGCAGCAGAAGCCGAATCCGTATTTGGAAATCCGGGAAACGGAATGCACCCCGGACATGTGCAGACGGTAGCTTGGTCGCAGTTGGGAAGCGGAACGGATAACGAAATATCCGCCATCGCCTGCTTAAGCGATACTATTTATGCCGGCGGATTATTCCAGACTGCCGGCGGAAAAAGCGCTAACTTGGTTGCCATGTGGAACGGTACAAGTTGGAGTCCCCTGGGCAGCGGTATCGGCGGCACTTTTCCTTATGTATCCGCTGTCGCGGTTTCCGGCAGCGATGTTTACGTCGGCGGACTTTTTACGGAAGCCGGGGGAAGGAGCGCCGGCGATATTGCGGTGTGGAACGGGTATGCATGGGCTCCGCTCGGGAACGGAATTTCTCAAAATGCAGACAGCTCGCTCAGCGTCGACGCCATAGCCATATCGGGAAAAAACATTTATGTAGGAGGATCCTTCGTCGCCGCTGGAAGCGTCACTGCTAACGGGATAGCAGTGTGGAACGGCGCGAGTTGGTCGTCTCTCGGGAAGGGAGTTATATATCATAACCCGTACGATTCGGGAGCCGTCCAAGTCGGCCGAGTAAATTCTATTTCGGTCTGCGGAGATGATGTGTACATTGGGGGAAGTTTCGATGCCGTCGATACAGTATATGCGAACGGCGTTGCCATGTGGAACGGCAAAGTCTGGTCTTCGCTTGGGAACGGATTAACAATGTTAAACGCAGATTTTGGCAAAGTTACCAGCGGTATTGTAAACGCTGTCGCGGTAAACGGAGACGACGTATACGTCGGCGGGAATTTCGATCATGCCGGAGGAATTAACGCGCACGGAATTGCCATGTGGAACGGAAAGACATGGAGTTCACTGGGTAATGTCTTCGATACATCCGGTGTCGGAGAAACTCAGGTTTCTGCTTTGACTATCTCGAAAAACCGGGTTTACGCAGGCGGATGGTTCTCCATCAGCCCGGTGAATGCCTTAGGCATAGCTAAATGGGACGGTGCCAAATGGAGCTCCCTAGGCACCGGGATTTCATCAAGTTTCAGTTCCTTAGGGGCGCTGGCTCTGTGCAATTCAGGCGACAACATATACGTGGGAGGAGAGTTTATTACGGCGAGCGGGATTAACGCCGGCAATATAGCGATGTTCTCTGACACGAGCGAGATACTGGAGGTGCAGAACGGAAATTCTGCGCTGCCCGGCGGGTTCAGTTTAAGCCAGAACTACCCTAACCCGTTCAACCCTTCCACGGTAATCAGGTACGATATTCCGGTATCAGACTTCGTTACCATGATGGTGTATGATTTGACGGGCAGAAAAGTAAGTACACTTGTAAGTAAAGTTGAACGGCCGGGAAGCTATTCGGTTACGTTCAATGCTCGGGAGCTGCCGAGCGGAGTTTACTTCTACAGGCTGCAGGCCGGTGCATTTTCATCAGTGAAGAAATTATTGCTTTTGAAATAATTGAATGCTTGATCGACGGCTTATTATAGTGCCGGCCGATCAAGCATTTTTTCAATCAGCAACTAATAACATTATTCGACTACGAATATTGCTTTGTAAAAACTTCGGTTCTCGTTGCTGTCTATAATATATTATTCTGAGTGCCGTCGATAATCCGGAGTTTAGTTCTTCAAAACCTGAACGGTTTGCGTTTGGTGAAAAGGCTCCATTCACTGCTCCAAAGACCTAAGCCTTCCGCAGTCTTTACCTGGACACGCCAATAGTATCTTTGCCCCATTGCAAAACCGGTATATTCCTTTGATGTATCCGTTGTAGTATAATCTTTTTCTATCTTTTCAAACGACGGGTCGGTCGATAACTCGAAATGATATCCTTCGGCACCTTTCACACTCTTCCATTTAAAAATAATGCTTGCCGTGTCGACGTTCGACTGATAATTTGACGGGGAGAATAAGTCTGTATAATAAGTAGTACCGTTTGAAAATGAAGGCTTGGACCATTTTATCCATTCGGAGAGATCAATGTTATAAGGACTGTCGGCTATGCCGCCGGTATTAACGTTTTTCTTGCCGAAGAGGAACTTGTCGATAAAAGCTCCGATTTCCGGAGTTTGACTGTCAGGTACGCGGCAGTGTAAATGTCCTCCGATGACTGAAAAGCCGAACCTGTCCGGTATGCCCAGATCCTTGTAGATCTTCTTTGCGGCACTGCTGGCGACGTAGCACGATTGATTTGACAGCCATGTATAGTTTGGATTTCCCGTAACATACAATGCTCTCGGAGCGACCATTGCCATTAACTCATGATGGTCTTCAGGCATATAGTAAACATTATCGCCGGAAAATTGCCGCATATCGTTTTTAAACCAGGTATAGCTGGTGCGGTCTATATCTTCCACGGTGCCGGCCGGCTCGGTATGAGAGTATCTCCAGGAAGTAGCTCCGCCGCCACCCGATTCAAGAGCAATCGTAAGGGCAATGCGCTCATCAAACGCTCCTGCAAAGAGAGCCATTTTTCCGGAGTAAGAACAGCCGACTACTCCGATATGTTTAAGATCTACGGGAAGCTTGTCCTTTACGAGTTCAAGTCCGTCGATCAAACGGCTGACGCCCCATGACCACGCGCTGTACTGGCCCGTATTATCAAGGTTAAGATAGGGATAAAGCTTGTAATACGGGTTCGAGACGCTAGGCTTCCAATAGGATGTTACCTGATCCGCGTTGAATTTAAGCGTTATTATATTTCGACTGTTCAAAATACTTGAAGGGATAAGAAAATGAACAGGTATATTCATACCGATCATTACCGGGAACGGACCTGTTCCGGACGGAATGTTAACTTTTGAGGATAGTATAAGCGTTTGTCCGTTCTTTGTAACTTTTACTGTAAGCATACTGTCGCTCTTGGAGTAATCGGCGGAAATAGTATCCGGGCGCGGAGGCTTTTCGCCGATCTCAAAATATTGTATCTGAGCGCCGATTTGTTCACGCCTTATCCTCCAATCGGAGTAGTACTTTATTCTTCCTCTGCCGTCGGACCACTCAAAGGGATCGGGCAAGTTTTTTACAAGGGGAAGCTTTTCTAAAATAGGCATGTACGGCACCGGGCAGTCGGCACCTGTATTTTCATTATTATAAACAAGCGGCCATTTTTCCTGGGCCGGGATCTCGTAGAATATCTGTGAAGCAAACAGAACGGCCAATAAAAGTATTAATTTTTTCATATTGTTCTCCGGTACGAATAATCGGTAGATTGAATCGTTTCAATTTATGAAAAAAATTAATAAATCAATAAGAAATTTACGGCATATTTTATAAACAATTTTAATTCGGGTACTGACAGCCGTAAAGCTTTATAACAGCACATTTCTTATTCTCCAAAGATAGATTACCAGCATTGCCGCCCAAATTGTAATTACTATAAACAGTACCGCGTCTGTCCATACTCCTATCGGCGATTGGTAATTTAATTGCTCGTGAACTATCAAGTCATAGAGCACCATATTTATTCCTCCGATGCAACCGTACAACCAAAAACCGGAGACAAGTATCCCGGTTGCAAATGCCCATTTCTTCATCCTAAAAAGACCGGCCCCGGTTATTATTGCCAGTACCGCGGCCGTTCCTTCGGATGCTATCGGTACGGATTTAAGTGGCATCCCGTCGATTATGTACTTTGTCCAGTATCCCAACATCATTAATCCCAATAGGAAAATAATGATTGAGATAACCGTTATGCTTTTGGGTTTTGTATTATCCATTTCGAACCCCGTTTATTTTTTTATATCGGGAGGCGGCAAATATTAAATTTGCCGGACCTTTTTACGCTTTTATTGAAATAGGTAAGTATTATTGATGCTTCGGAGGTTGAAGATCAATATACGTAGGTTCGTTACGATCGCAGGTAATGCGGCCGTCCTTGTAGTGAAGCTCGGTTACTTGTATAGAGCTCCGCCGCTTCTCATACGGATCCCACGTTGAAAGAGAATCGTTTTGTCCCGGCTGCGTAAAATAAAACAGATATGCTCTGCCGTTATTAACGACAACGTCGCAATGATGTCCTTTGGCGCTATCATCCCTGCCTGTCCCCGGCTTTTTTAAAAGATTTCCGGGAATTCTTTTCCATGAAATTAAATCATCGGATTCATATTCTGCCAGTCCGTCCCATACGTCGGTAAACATCCAGTATTTGCCTTTCCATTTAAAAACCTTCGGCCCTTCGCCCGGCTGGTCCCCCACGGCTTTGCCCTTGTCTTTCCAATGATACAGGTCTTTGCTATCGGCATAAGATAAAAGAGTTGCCTCTTGGAATGCGGACCGGCAGAGAATAATACAATCTCAAAAGTAATATCTTGCTCCGACGGATAGATCAATACCGCTGGCATAAATCGGCTGTCCGGGAAGCTTCTCTGCGGTTAAAGGTATAATGTCAACGCTTGATTCGAGATGAAAACTAATCCGTGACCGATCGATGCTGCCCGTAAAGAACTCAAACCCTAGGCCGAGATATCCTCCGAACCCTTTATCATCCGATATTTTACGCCCGGGCAATGTATAGGCGGCACCCCCGACCAGGCACAATCTAATAGACCCTGCTAAAGTCCCGGCAATGTACACTGCGCCGAATCTCAAATTCGCATAAGGCAGCGCCTGTTCCGAGGCGCTTGAAAGCGGAATATTGAAAATATAAAAAAGATGGCCTGAAAAGCGGAATGCAATTTTGCCGTTAAAGAAATAAGGGGTTGTTATTGTCAAACCCGCCCCGGGCTGGTTCCGGATTTCGTTTAAATTTAAACCCAGGGAAAAATTCGAAGCCGGGACTTCAAGGCTGTCGTTTGCAGATGCTGTTGATGAGCCCGGCAGGATATATATGAAGAATATCAGGATAAATAATTTATTCATCTGTCTTTCCTGTTTATCTGAAAAAATATTCGGACCTAAGGTTCTTTAGTCGGCCATTTTTTTATACTGCTTACTGTTTTGTCGAGCATGGTTACTATTGCAAAATCGTCACCTGTCGATGCAAGCAAATTATGCTCGTCGTGGGGATCGCGCTTATTGAATATTGCAACATAATTAACTCCGCCCGGATACCAGCGCGCCGCTGCGAATGTGCCGGGCATTGCTCCGAAAGCCGAGACATTTCCGAATTGCAGTTTTGAGCGCGGTGAGCCGTCCGGCCAGTAAGCCTGCATAAATAACAACAACGCGCGGCCGGATACAATAACGCCGCTGGCGCCTTCGTGGGCCTCCGGGTGCATGCCCCCGTCGGGCATCGACACTGTTAACGGCGGTTGAAATATACTTGTTGCCGCCAGTCTGCTGTCATACCAAGGCTCGCGCGGATTTCGGAACTCCGGCAGGCTTCGTCCGATCTCAATTTCATTATCTTCAACTCCCAGGAGATTAAAAATATTTTCTTTCACATAATCTATGTAGCTTTGTCCCGTCACCTGCTCTATAATAGCTCCCAGCAGCACATGTCCGAAATTAGAGTATTCATAGAGCGTACCCGGTGCGCGGACCAGCGGCTGCCCCATCATGAATCGAATAATATCGCGTCTTGAAGGAGGACTTGCGATGCCGAGTTTGTTGGCGATGTATAGCGATTTGAAAATAAGCCCGTTAAAGATCTTTTCATCCCAGCCGACTTTATGATCCAGAAGATTTTGAACGTTAAGCTCTTTCAAACGCGGATCGGGTTTGCCGAAAGGCTCGATATTCAACCAGCACTTGCCGGTGGAACCGGGTAAGTAAAAAACCTTATCTGTTGCCTTCAAACGGCCTTCGCGTATGAGCTTCTTTACTGCTGCCTTTGTGATAGGCTTTGTTATGCTTGCGATTCGCAGCATTGCGTTGCAGGGCAGCGGTATTTGAAGCTCCTTGTCCTTCCAGCCGTAACC
>JBJKOY010000365.1:0-3631 GCA_046706945.1 Ignavibacteriaceae bacterium
AGCTGTCCAGAACCCGACGCTTTTAATAGCCAAAGAACTTCCCTTAAATAAATCGCCGTTGTCTGTTTTTATGTAATTTATTTCCTGTCCGAGGACCTTAATTTCTTCTTTCGTCAGGCCTGCCGTATTGCCGCCCTGGATATTTTGGCCCTGCGCCACTTCAACGGCATAAGACGGTGTTTTTAATGTTACATATGATTTTCTTTCCGGGCTGAAATACGAAAATTCTATCGGCGGAATAACTTTTTTTCCTGCTGTTCTGGGAACGATAAGATACTCGAAAGTTTTTTTACCGCTGATTGTTCCGTCCCTGTTGATGTTCTCGGAGGTCTTAGGCTCGAACTTATCGAATCCCGAAGGGAAATTAATCTCGGGCATACTGAGAAGCTGAATATTTCCCTTCCCGCTTAAGTCTATCTTTAATGAAATCGGCTCGTTGGTTTTGGTTTTTGTAGTGCTTAACTGGGAATTCATACTGAAGTCGCCGACCGCCCCGGTAAATGATTTCGGAACGTTCTGGGAAGGGAGAGGAAGCACTTTTAATTTTATGGTATTCGACTTCGCCGTATAATTCAAAGTCCTGTAATTGTTAAAGAACGGGTCGTTGAAAAAGTCGTCGAAAATATTGCCTGAATTTCGTCTTTTCTGCTGTATCTGAACCGGGATATCCAGGACCATGGGCGTTACCGAAAGGTCACCTTCTTGCGACGGGAACAAAGCTACTTTTTTCAGAAGCCCTACCCGGTACTGTTTCCCGTCCACCATCTCAGTGGTAAAGGAAATATTGTTCGGAACATTTATTTCCTCGGCCCATAGGCCTTCGTACGACGGCAGCTTATTAACGGACATCTGGGAGGCAATCCCCAGCCGCGTATAAAGCTTATAGGTAACGATTACCTGCTGCCCGAGGTAAACGGTCTTCCTGTCCGCCGTTGCCCTGATGAATAAATTATCGCCGATTTCTTTCGCGGTTATGGTATTGCCGTTCTGAGCAGTTTGATTTTGTTTAGGCGGAGTTCCTTTTACCACGTTGATCGCTAGCATCTGGGTATGATAGGCTTTCCCGCCGTAATCGACGGAGGCGCTGCCTATGTTAAACTTGCCTACTCCTTTCGGCTGAAGGTAATAGCTGTAGGATACCGAGCCGGACGCAGCACCGTTGATGATCTGCATACTTGTGGATTGGTTCGGGCCGGACAGCACCGAAAATCCTTCGAACGAAGGCGGTTTAAAATTGCTTACACCGTTCACATTGTTCGCCTGGAACGTAAACGAGACCTGGAACTGATCGTATTCCCCGACGGTAGTGCTGTTTACCGTAGCGTTGAATGTCTGCGCCGGGGTTAAACCGCATGCGAAAAAAATTATTGGTATAAGTAAAAAATATTTCCGCAACATATTGTTCTTCAAAGTCCAAAGAAATTAATTTTTAAAATTAAGTAATTTTACCAATCCTTACCCGTTTTATTCGGCGTGCCCTTCATTTTCCTGAGCTTTTTCTGCAGTTCGATTTCATTGTTGTTCAAGGCGTTGAGAATTGCCTGCGCCTGCTGTTTCGATATTTTATCGGGCTCCTGCTGGTTCTGCCGGTTTTCCTGCTGTTTCTGCTGGTTTTTCTGTTGTTGGTTCTGTTGGTTCTGATTCTTTTAATTCTGATCTTTTTTATTTTGATCGTTTTTATTCTGGTTCTGATCTTTCTTGTTCTGGTCGTTTTTATTGTTCTTATTGTTCTTGTCGTTTTTATTTTTCTGATTCTTGTTTTTGTTTTTCAGCATGTCCAGCGCATAGGACAAGTTGTATTTTGTCGCCAGATCGTTTGGATCGAGCTTCAAAGAATTAATATAAGCCCCAATGCTTTCTTTTATTTTATCCGATTTTATCAGCGAATTCCCGATATTATGATAGGTAAGGGATTTCAATTTCTTATTATCTGTGTTTGACAGCGCCGCGCCGTAAGCTTTTAAAGCTTCCTGGTATTTGCCCTGTTTATAGTACGAATCGCCCAGGTTAAAATTAGCCTGGAAATTCTTAGGCGATTTTTCGAGACCTTTTTTAAATTCCACTTCGGAATCTACGAATTTTTTTTCACTATAAAGGTCAACGCCTTTGTTAACGGAAGACCTGGTACTTTGCGCGTTCACAAAACCGGCGGCTAAAATCACCAGGGCAAACGTCGATATTTTAGAAAAGAATTTCATGTTTTTAATCGTGCTTTATCCTTCAATTCCTAATTTTTTACTCAGCTTACCGAACCACGGCGATTTTCGTTCCGTGATAAAGAACTCAACCAGCAATAAAATAAGAGCGGGTGCTAAAAAATAATAAAATCTGTCTTCATAGTTAGTCACTCTTTTTTCACCGAATTCGGTTTTCCTTATGGCAGAAAGATCTTTATATATTAACTCGAGTTCGTCCTGGTAGTTGGAGGCTCTGAAATATTTACCCCCGGTCTGGGAAGCTATTTCTTTTAAAACAGATTCGTCGAGTTTGGTAATAACAATGTTCCCGTTCATATCTTTTTTAAAACCGATCTGGTCGCCCTGCTGGTTGAATACAGGTATCGGCACTCCGTCCGGGGAGCCCAGACCGACCGTGTATATTTTAATTCCTTTGGACTTGGCGTTATCTATCGCGCCGCTGATATCGCCCTCGTGGTCTTCGCCGTCGGTAATAAGAACGATCACTTTTTCCGTTTTCGATTTATAGTCGAACGACTTTACGGCAAGATTCAAAGCCGCGGCAATCGCGGTGCCCTGGTCGGGAATGGAATTAACGCTCACGGCCGACAAAAAAAGGTTTGCGGCAGAATAATCCGATGTTAACGGGAATTGTATATACGGTTCGCCGGCAAAGATAATTAATCCGATCCTGTCGCCGTGCAGTCTGCTCATAAGGTTTGAGATCTCGTACTTAGCTTTGGCGAGCCTGCTGGGTTTAATATCTTCGGCCTGCATGCTCAGCGAAACGTCGAGACAAATATAAACATCGATGCCTTTTGCTTTTACGTTTTCTATTTTGGTTCCTATCTGCGGGTTAGCCGCAGCTACTACGAGCAGAAAAATCGCGGTTATTACTACCGCAAACCGGAACAATCCTTTAAGCCTGCTGTATTCGGGAAGTATATAGCCGTGCAGTTTCTTTTCAGCGAATCTCGTCAAAAGTTTCTTTTTATTCCTGCTTACAATCCAATAAACCAACACCAGCACGGGTATAATATATAAAGCATACAAATATTCTGGATGAGCAAAACGGAACATATTTTCTTTTTCTCAAATAATATAAAAATTAATCCGCTACGGAATTTTCCTCAGCACAGTTTTCGACAGCAGGACTTCAGCCAGCAAAAGCACCATGCCTGCGCCCAGCCAGCCGTAAAAAAGCTCGGCCGCATTCCTGTAGGAAGTAACATTAATTTTTGTTTTTTCAAGTTTGTCGATTTTGTCGTAAATGTTTCTTAAAGTCCGGTTATCCGTGGCCCGGAAATACTGGCCTCCGGTTATATCGGCAATCTTCTGAAGGAGTCCCTCGTCTATTTGAACCGGCATCATCTGGTACCTGACGCCGAAAGGAGTCTGTACAGGGTAAGGCGCTTCGCCCTCGGTGCCGACGCCGATCGTATATACCCTGATGC
>JBJKOY010000366.1:0-1515 GCA_046706945.1 Ignavibacteriaceae bacterium
AAAATACCGGCTATAAATGGTTTGCAACATACGGGGGCATCTCCGTATTAAATGAAAAAAGTACTGTCAGCGTAGCTGATGAGCGTATATTGTTAAATAACTTCTCCCTTTCTCAGAACTACCCAAACCCCTTCAATCCCGCAACCGGTATTGATTATTCAATTCCCCGAACATCATTTGTTACATTAAAAGTCTATGACATTCTCGGAAGAGTTGTGGCGACGCTGGTCGATGCAGAAAAATCTGCGGGAAATTACAAAGTAAATTTTGACGGAAGCAGATTGGCAAGCGGAAAATATTTTTATCGCATAGCGATCCATCCGGACAAAATTCAGGCGGGGAGTTATTCTGCGGTGAAGAAAATGATATTATTAAAATGAACCTGCGGCGGTAGTACGGTTGGTTGTTGGTGGTAGGTTGTAGGTGGTTGAATATTTTCGCATTGTTCGTGCTATTAACATCGTAATAGTAAATTGATATTAGAAATTGTAAAAAATATATTCCATAATAATTGTTTTTATTGTGAGGGGCGGATATGAACCGGAAAAAAATTACTCGCTTAAAGATAATTACCCTATTTTTAATTGCTGATATTTTCTTTTTAGCGCGGATGACATACTGCGGTCAAACCGGCGTTATGCCTACACAGTTACCGGGTTCCAATTCGGTATCATTCGATGCTAATACCGGCACGTATAATTTTTATTTTAAGGGAAGCTTATGTTATTCGTATACAGTCATTCCGGGTACTTCAACGAACGGCGGCTCGTTCAATGTTTTGAAAGCTTACGATTATAACGGGAATTATTTTCTTCCAAGCAACTTCGGCGGAATTACGGCTTATTTGGACGGAGCTTCCCGGTATCCGTTCGATAAGGGCATTTCATTTCAGCTGCTGGAAAATCAGATCCTGCCAGGCGATACTGTACTCGCATACTGGGAAATGATGTATCACGGCGATTATATTAAGTATAAATATAAATTTAAAATAGCCGGCAGAACCCTTATCATCCGCGTAGCGGTGGATAGCGCTTATTCCGACAAAGCCCTGCGGTTTGAACTGGACAGATGCGAACTCGCGGTAAAGCCGGCGGCAATTGCCGTTCCTTACCTGCCGCTGTTTTATATACTTTACGCAAACAATATGTTTACTTCGTTCTTTCCCGATTGGCAGACAAGCAGCGCTTCTCAAATAATGACCTACGATGGTTCCGTTTCTTCGAAAAGTTCCGTCAGATATGCGCAGGCCATATATTATAATCCTAAGACGGATCATCATAGGGACAGGATGAACGAAACTCTTTATTTGACGACTTCATCGAATATTACGGATGTATTCCCGAATATTCCGAACCCTGTTTCAAAATACAGGAAACAAACGGCCGATCGGATTTTATGGGATTTCCGCCCGTCATTCGATCAGCTTATCAGTCCTTCTCCCGAAAGATATATGGAAAAAGTATACAAAGCGGGCGTTAGGGATCTCCGGATTCAAATTCACAACTGGCAGGCTAA
>JBJKOY010000367.1:0-3878 GCA_046706945.1 Ignavibacteriaceae bacterium
TGGTTTTTTGCAGACGATCCGTTCCTGAGTCTAAAGTATGAAAAAACTCTTTCGGAATTGAAAGCGGGATTGAAAAAAGATTTCCTGAAAAAAACGGTTAAGACCTATTTGATAAACAACCCTCATAGTATTTTATTAACGCTTGAACCCGAGCCGGGCCTCGAAAAATTAAACAACGAAAAAACGGAGAAGAAGCTGTCGGACTACAAAGCTTCGCTATCCGGGAAACAGATTGAAGGCATCGTAAAGAATACCGCGGATCTTAAGGAATACCAGAAAACCGAAGATTCGCCCGAAGCCCTGGCAACCATACCTCTATTATCCCTTCAAGATATAAATCCTAAAGCGGAATGGTTTTCGCTCGAAGAAAAAAGAATCGACGGTCTGCCGGTACTGGCACATAACGAATTTGCCAACGGCGTCGTATATGCAAAGATTTATTTCGATATGAACGTTTTACCGGACAGCCTGGTCCCGTACGCCGCCTTACTTGCGCAGGTGCTTGGAAGTATGAATACGGAAAATTATTCGTACGGCGACCTCGAGAAGGAACTGAACATTAACACCGGCGGCTTCAACTCATATCTCGGCAGCTATGTCAAATACGGGATTGATTCATCGCTTATTCCGAAGTTCGTCGTTTCTTCAAAGGCAATGAAGGATAAGGTCTCGAAAATGTTCGAACTTACCGGCGAAATTATTGGAAATACCAAATACGAAGACAAGGAAAGATTGAAAGAAATTCTGCAAAGACTTCAATCGAAGCTTGAGGCAAACGTAAACCGCAACGGATACGAATATACTCAAAAAAGACTGCTTTCCTATTTCAGCAAACAGGGAATGTTCGAGGAATTAACCGGAGGAATTTCATATTACCGTTTTGTTTCCGGATTAACAAAGAATTTCAACGCCGAGTCTTCCCGGATAATAAACAACATAAGGGAAACCGCCGGACTAATTTTCAATAAAGACAATTGTCTTGCCTCGGTTACATGCGACGCAGAAGATATGCCGGCTTACACGGAAGGATTGGAAGCTTTTACAGGAAAATTGAAAAAAGAAAAACCTGCTTTACACGAATGGAATTTCGATAGTAAAAACAAAAACGAGGGATTTCTAACCGCATCAAAAGTACAGTATGTATTGGAAGGATATAATTATAAAAAGCTCGGATACGAATGGAGCGGTAAAATGCTGGTGCTCGGTCAAATACTTTCAAGCGACTGGCTCCAAAACAGGGTCCGCGTCATGGGAGGCGCTTACGGAAGCTGGGCATCGTTCTCTCCTTCGGGAGTTGCTTATTTTGCTTCTTACCGGGACCCTAACATAAAGGGAACTTTGGAAATTTATTCCAATTCCGTAAACTATCTGAACAAATTTCAGGCAGACGATCAAGCCATGACCAGATTTATAATCGGTACGGTCGCACGACTTGACAGGCCTCTTACACCGTCGGCGAAGGGAGATCTTGCGGTAAGCCGTTATTTTGAAAATATAAATGAGCAGGACGAACAAAAAATCAGGGACCAGGTTTTGGGAACGTCCCCGGACGATATCAGGAACATGAGCAAATTTGTAGAGGATATAGTAAGCAGGAAAACTTTCTGCATTTACGGCAACGAAGACAAGATAAAATCGGAGAAAGAAATGTTTAACAGTATTGAGACATTGAATCCGTAAATATAAAATCTGCAGCTGTCCAATAAGTAGTTTAATTCGCAGGCTGAGTCCCGATTAAATCGGGACCGGCATTCTGCGACAAAAACCGCATTTCGACAAGCCAACCGGAAGGGGGGGACAAGTTAGTCAGGAAAAGAATTAAATTATTTTCAATAACTTAAGGGTTGTCTAAAAATTAATATTTTAAAAAGAATGGCACGCAGATGATGCGGATTAAACGGATTTTCGCGGATTTTAAAATAGAAAATTACTTTTTGAAAAGCCCCTGCTAACTATTTAGTTTACTCAACGCTTTTTTGATGATCTCCTCGAGAGAAAGGTTCGGATCTTTTCCGAGTACTTCCCGCACGGTATTTTCAGATAATTTCTGATTATAACCCAGGGTGGTTAAAGCGGAGACCGCTTCATTCTTAATACTGAACGGAATATTGACACCGCCTTCCCCGGCTATATGATCAACTTTAGTTCTAAGTTCGAGCACAAGCCGGTCAGCCGTTTTTTTCCCGATGCCCGGTATTGCGGTTATTCGCGACGAGTCCCCGGTCTGAATTGCATTTTTCAGTTCATCCACCCGTATCCCGGACAGAATATTTAAAGCCAGTTTAGGTCCAACGCCGTTCACGCCTATAAGAAGTTCGAACATTTGCTTTTCCGTCTCCATAAAAAAGCCGAACAGCGTTATGGAATCTTCTTTTACGCTGGTATGAATAAAAAGCGAAACGGCTTCCTTATCCGCAATGCGTTCGAAAGTATTTATGGAAATATTTACGAGATACCCTACGCCGTTAACGTCGAGGAGAACCTGCGCGGGCTTCGCGGATATTATTTTACCTTTCAAATAACCGATCATATAAATTCCGGCTTTAGTTAGGAATTAACGACCCTGTCCGGGAAGGCTTCGACGAATGCTTTCCAGTTTGTGCTTTTCTTAGAGGGCATTTTAATTTTAAAAGCATGGCAAAGTGAAACGGCCAGGGCGTCACTCTCGTCGAACCTCATCTTACTGTCTCTTATGTTCAGTATAATCTTAATCATATAACTTATCTGTTCTTTGGAGGCTGCGCCCGTTCCCACGACGGCTTTTTTTATTTCTCTTGGGGAATATTCGCTGACCGGAAGATTATTGTGAACCGCCGCAAGCATTGCAACCCCGCGCGCATATCCTATTTTCATGGCGGATTGAACGTTCTTACCGTAAAACGCGGTCTCGATTGCAAATTCATCCGGCTTATAAAGCTTTATGACCTTGCATAAATCGTCGTATATCATCTCAAGACGCAGCGGGATCTCTTTGGAAGGCGGGAGTTTTATCAATCCGTTCGCTAACCGCGAATAAGAATTTCCGTTTTGTTTTATTATTCCGTAGCCGGTATAGTTTGTACCCGGGTCCACACCCAATATTATCATGTAACTGTTTTAAAATTTTGAAGCGCAGAACATAATTCCGCGCCGCATTAATTAAAATTAACTTAACGACGAATCGTCTATATCCGCGTTTGAAAAAACATTCTGCACGTCGTCGCAATCTTCGAGCGATTCCAGCAGCTTAATTACTCGTTCGGCATCTTCCCCTGCAACGGCAATTGAATTCTTTGCGATCCACTGCAGGGAAGCATTTTCAATTTCAAACTTTTTATCTATCAATGCTTTCCTAACCGCTTCAAAGGATTCCAACGAGGTTTGGACGACAAAAATTTCTTCTTCAGTCTGCAAGTCCTCCGCACCCGCATCAAGGATAATTTCCATAACTTCGTCTTCGGTTTTTCCTTGTTTGGGAAGAGTAATAACTCCCTTTTTATCGAACATCCACGCAACCGAACCGTTCTCTCCCATACTTCCGCCGCTGCGCGAAAACAAGTGTCTTACTTCCGCAACAGTCCTGTTCTTGTTATCCGTAGCCACGTCAACAAGTACGGCTACACCTGCCGGACCGTAACCCTCGTATGTCAATTCGACGTAAGTAGTTCCTTCCAGCTCTCCCGTTGCCTTTTTTATAGCCCTTTCAATGTTATCCTGGGGCATGTTGGCCGCCTTGGCATTATCGACCGCAAGCCTTAAACGGGGATTGCCAGCGGGATCGCCGCCGCCTTCCCTTGCCGCAATTGTTATTTCTTTGATCAGCTTGGTAAACATCTTGCCGCGTTTTGCATCGATTGCAGCTTTCTTCCTTTTTGTGGTTGCCCATTTTGAATGACCTG
>JBJKOY010000368.1:0-2344 GCA_046706945.1 Ignavibacteriaceae bacterium
GTTCCACTTTATCCATGTTCTCCCCTAATTGATTTAACGCGGCGACATGATTGCCGGCATGAATTTTTTCGGATTTTGAAGCCGCTTCAAATAATAATGCTATTTTATTATATCCTTGCTCCCTGGCCTTTTGGGCGTACGCCGAATATTTGGCGGTTGCAGTTGTTTCGCCTGTTACGGCGGATTTCAGATCTTTAACGGTTTCGGATTTTGCATTGGGAACACCGGCAAAACTTAACCCGGTTATTATAAACTACGCTGCCTGCGATAATACTAATTTTAATTTCATTGAGCTACTCCTTTAATTTATTTTATTTGTGTTTCAAAATTAGGGAAATGTTCCTAAAACGATCTTTAAAGTTTTCTTAAAATCCGCTTAAAATTTCGCAGGAATTATTCGAAGGTAGCGAGCGTTCATTTGTTGGGGAAAATAACCGATACCGTTGTGCCCGAATCTTTTCCGCTTTTAATATCGATTGAAATATCCTGGAGCGAAGACAGCTTTGTCACTATTGCCAGGCCAAGGCCGCTGCCGGTTATTTTCGAATTACGGGATTCGTCGGCCCGGTAAAATCTGTCGAATACTTTTTCGGTCTGCTCCCCTGTCATCCCGATGCCTTCGTCCTTTATGTAAACTGCGTCGGCGCCGTCGTATTTGCCGGTGCCTGCTGTTATATTTTTACCGGTATCTGAGTATTTAACGGCATTAGAAAAAATATTTTCGAAAATTATTTCAAGCATTGAGGGGTCGGCCTTTACAATAAACTCACCGTTCAATTCAAACGTCACTTTTATATTTTTCTCTTCGGTAAGAAAACGCATCCTTGTCACAACCGATTTCAACAGTTCGTTGACGTTTACATCTGTAAGCCGGACATTCTTCTTCCCGCTTTCGAACCTGGCAAGCAGAAGCAGCTGTTCGATAAGGTTCGACATCCTGTTTACCTCGTTTATACAATATTTAATCTTACTTTCATAATGAGAAACATCCCTGGGCTTTCTAATAAGTACCTCGAGCGTTCCCTGGATAACGGAAAGCGGCGTTCTCAACTCGTGCGACGCGTCGGATGTAAACTGCTGCTCCCGCAGCACAGCGTCTTCCAGCCTGTCCAGCAGCCCGTTAATCGTAGACGCAAGCAAAAATATCTCGTCTCTGTGGGGCGGCGGTTCAATCCTTTCTTTAAGGTTACTTTTAGTTATTTTTTCCGCAGTACGGATTATTTTATTGATAGGAGCTATGCTGCTTCCGGCTATTAAACGGGAGCTGAAAAAAAGACCGATCAAAACCAGCGGGAAAGCCGTAATCAGCACGTAACATAAATTTTCAAGCACTAAGGCGGATTCTTCCAGGGGCATGGCTATAATAATATAACCGAGGATTTTGCCGACGGGATTCTTTACGGGAGACTGCAGCTGCCTTGTAGGCGCGTCCGAAAGGGATGAACTGAAATAATAATCGGATGATCTTCCGTTTACAAATTGAAGTTTCCCCTCTAAGAGTTTCCCGGTTTTTTTTATGATCCTGCCGGCCGGATTCACTATCTGGATAAATACCGGGTTTACTTCTATCCTACCGTGTTCTTTTTCGCCCCATTCGAACGGATTTGCAAAGACAAACTCGTCGTTCAGGACAACGATGCTTCCCATAACTTCGCGGGCTTCGGCTTCAAGATCGGAATCTAAATGGTTGTACACGGTTTTATATACCACTCCGTAAACCGTCAGGAACAATAATCCGGTCAAAACTCCAGTTACTGCGATATATAGGAAAGCTATCCTGTTCCTTAAACTTAGATTCATCATTCCTCGCGGATTATATAACCGACCCCCCTAAGGGTATTGATAAAATTTTTACCGCCGGCCCCCTCTATTTTTTTTCTGAGAAAATTAATGTACACGTCGATTACCGACGTATCCGCATCAAAATGGATATCCCAGACATGTTCGATAATGCTGGTGCGGGTACAAACTTTATTTTTATTTCGCAGCAGGTATTCAAGAAGTGCGAATTCTTTCTGCGTAAGGAAAATTTCCTGCGAATCGTTAAATACGCGGTGTGTTTCGAGATTCAAATTAAGGCTGTCTGCGGAAAGGAGCTTATTCTCCCCCGCCGCGCTCCTTAACTGCACTCTTATCCTTGCAAGAAGCTCTTTAAATTGAAAGGGCTTTTTAATATAGTCGTTAGCGCCCGCTTCCAGACCGAATACGGTGTCGGTTACGGTATCTTTAGCCGTAAGAAATATTACAGGTATACCGCCGTTCTCTTTTCTTATCCGCCTGCAGACTTCTATACCGCTGATACCGGGGATCATCCAATCAAGTAAAATTATGTCGTAATCATTAG
>JBJKOY010000369.1:0-2334 GCA_046706945.1 Ignavibacteriaceae bacterium
GAGAGATAATAAATATATTTAAGGTATTCGTTCCGGGTCAAAGTTCTAGCGGAAATTTTATAGGCTTATTATTGCGTGAGGATCTGTAAACAGCAGTAAAAAGCTCTACGGTTTTCCTTCCCGCTTCCCCGGTTACAAAAGGATCATTTCCGCTTTTCAACGATTCAATGAAATCTTCTATTTGGCATTTCATATAAAAAGTCATGGGATCGATACTTCTAAAAAAATCGGCATCTTTTTTCTTCCACAGTTCATGCATACTCTCTTCACCCGGCACCGACCATATATCGTTAAAGGGCGGTTCCGCAATTCCGGTCATTCCCGCAACGAACATTGAACCCCCGTCGGTTTGTACCCCCACCGAAGCGCCGTTTTCGCCGTGAACATGGATCTTAGTATAGATGCCGGGCTTCTGGGAATTGCTTACGATAATATTCCCGACGGCGCCGCTTTTAAATTTTACTATTGCCAGGGCCGTGTCTTCAACTTCAATGTAGGGGTGGTTCAGATTTTTCCAAAGCCCGTAAACTTCGTCTATTTCTCCCATATACCAGAGCAATATGTCGAGCTGGTGCGGGGCCTGGTTAACCAGCACGCCTCCTCCTTCCATATCCCAGGTGCCGCGCCATTCGTCTGCATCGTAATAATTTTTGTCTCTCCACCCCAGCATGTTGACCGTTCCGAGCACGGGTTTGCCTATCTTTCCATTTTCAACCGCTTCCTTGACCCTTTTTACCGGCTCGTACCAGCGCCTCTGGCTGATTACGCCGAGCTTTACATGCCGGCTCCTGCAGACATTGATCATTTCATCGCAGTCCTTTAATGAAGATGCAAGCGGTTTTTCAACCAGTACATTTGCGCCGGCTTCGGCAGCTTCAACGGCCGGTTGTTTATGAAAGGGATGCGGTGTACAGACGATTACCATGTCTATATTTTCTTCCGTTACCATTTTGCCGATATCGGCATATGGTTTTGTATTGTACTTAGATGCAAATTCCGATGCCGTTTTATTTGTCCTGCTCCAAACGGCGGCAAGTCGGGCATTTGAAATTTCCTGAACGGCCTTTGCATGAAGGTGGGCAACCTTACCGCATCCGGCTATTGCAACATTATATTGTCGGTCTTTCAATTTTATTGTCACGGGATTAGTATTACTTTTTTTAAACCTTCGGAATTATTCCCCAGTCTTTTGAACCAGCCGGCTCCTTCAGACAAACCGGCAACTGCAGAAATTTGATCGTCGACGCCGATCTTCTTTTTCGCCAGCATATCCAGGACCGCATCATACTCACCGCGGATAGCGCAGCTTCCGAATAATTTTAATTCCCGCGTTACTACTGCTTGAAGCGGGAAATCAATCGAAGCCGAAAGATTGCCGACCAAAACAATCCGGCCGCCTTTCCTTACCGAGTTGATGCATGTATTCACAGATTCGCCGTTTCCTACGGCTTCAAAGGCAAGGTCGGCTCCTCTGTTTTTTGTAAGGGCGGCGATCTTATTTTGAGCACTACCTCCGGAAGGATCAAACGTATAATCGGCACCTATTTTTTTTGCGCGTTCAAGGTTCGTATTATTTATATCTACGGCAATAAGATCGGCAGCCCCGGCCAGTTTAAGAAGCTGTATTATAAAGGTTCCTATTGTGCCGGCTCCAACTACAACGCAGCTCTCTCCGAGTTTCAAATGCGACAGATTAACCGCGTGCAGGGCAACTGCAATGGGTTCGACCAAAGCGGCGTGCTCATAAGAAACGTTATCAGGTATCGAGTATAAAATATGCTGGGGTACGGCAACGTATTCCGCGAAGGCTCCGTTCCTGCGGTAAGTGCCGGGCGAAACCCCGAGCACTTCCCTGTTATCGCTTAAATTATACAATCCTTCAAGGGTGTACCAGTCATCCAGCGGATAAATTGTAGAATCGAATGTGACCCGGTCCCCGATTTTCCATTTCTTAACATTACTGCCGGTTTCCTCAATAACCCCCGAAGCTTCATGCCCCATAATTAACGGGGGAATTCGCCTTCCGGTACTGCCGTCCATCCCGTGTACATCCGAGCCGCATATACCGCAGGCCTTGACCTTTATTAGTACTTCGTTTTCGGTTATATCCGGGTCAGGGACGTCTTTGTATACGAACTCGTTATATTTTTCAAGTACTAGAGCTTTCATATCGCGCTAAGTTTTCAAAATTGTAATTCTATAGTAATACCTTTTCAAATTAAGGTCAATTAATTATAAGAGACAAACTTCTCTCTATGCGTTGAGAAGAATAATTATAAATTTTAACTATGGGGATTTTTTGTGAGTTTAAAGATCTGATAGGCCGCGAATAAA
>JBJKOY010000370.1:0-2839 GCA_046706945.1 Ignavibacteriaceae bacterium
ATGATATACTGCCCGATTATACCGGATACGAGGCGGAAAGCGAAATGATGATCAAGGCGGCAAGGAAGAACCTCAGAATCGGTTTTATCCCGGTCCCGACGATTTATGCGGGCGAAAAAAGCAAGATGAAAGCTGTGAAAACCATAATCGGTTTTTTGCGTATATTGTTCATATAAAATTCTTTCCCGGTAAGCCTATGAGAAACAAAAGAAATATGCCCGGTATTACTTTATTCTAATAGTTTTTTCATTACCTTCTGGAAAACGAAATGAACTATTTCGTGATAAATAAAAACAAATAACGGAGGATACGATGAAGTTAAAATATTTTTCTCACTCGGCATTCCAGATAACTACAAAAGCAAACAAGAAAATCTTAATCGATCCTTTTTTAGACGGGAACCCCAATTCACCGGTGAAATCGGACGATGTTAGCGCAGATTTCATAATTTTAACTCATGCGCACGGCGATCATATCGGCGATACATTAAAAATCGGGAAGAGATGCAATTCCCTATTAATTTCCGTGAACGAACTTGCTGATTACATGGGCGGGAAGGGGCTGAACGTCCACAACATGCATATCGGAGGAGGTTATAATTTTGAATTCGGAAGAGTGAAATTTACCATTGCCCACCACGGTTCCAAAACTCCGGACGGCGAATACGGGGGCGAACCTGCGGGAGTAGTCCTTTCAATAGAGGGTAAAAACATATATCATACAGGCGATACGGGTTTATTTTACGACATGAAACTTATCGGCGAGATGACCCCGGTTGACTGCATGCTTTTACCGATAGGAGATAATTATACCATGGGCATTACCGATGCGGTCAAAGCCGTCGAGCTTGTCAATCCGAAATTAACTATCCCGATGCATTACAACACTTTCCCGGTCATAAAAGCGGATCCGTTCGAATTCAAGAAAAAAATTGAGGCCAAAAATATAAAATGCCGGGTTTTGGAATTCGGCGAAGAGATCGAATTATAATAATTAATTATTTTCCCGCTTTTTATGAAAATTCTGAGAGAATAGTTATTTTTTATATTATTTTACGGTTTATATTTTCCGCAGAACTTTTTATTAAATGATAATAGAAAGAATTAATGGCTAAAATAATATCGATAGCTAATCAGAAGGGAGGGGTGGGGAAAACTACTACCGCCATAAACCTCTCTTCTTCTTTAGCAGCTGCCGAAAAAAGAACATTATTGATAGATATCGATCCGCAGGCTAATTCTTCCTCAGGTTTAAATATAAACAATCACACTCCTTCCGTTTATGAAGTACTGGTAGGTGTCGAGGGAATAAAGGATACTATCGTTAACAGCTACATGCCCTATCTCGACATTCTTCCCTCGAATATTAATCTTGTAGGGGCGGAAATCGAAATGGTCGATATTCCGAACCGCGAACAGATAATGCGCAATTCAATAGAATTAATCAGGCAGGATTATGATTATGTAATCGTCGATTGTCCGCCGTCGCTAGGACTACTGACGTTAAATTCACTTTCGGCCTCCGACTCGGTGCTTATTCCGGTTCAATGCGAGTATTTTGCTCTCGAGGGATTGGGACAGCTGTTGAATACGATTAATATAGTGAAGCAACATTTCAACAAAAAGCTTACCATAGAAGGAGTGCTGCTGACGATGTTCGATGTAAGGCTGCGGCTGTCTCAGCAGGTTGCGGATGAAGTTAGAAAATATTTCGGCGACAAGGTATTTAAGACCGTAATCCACAGGAATGTAAGAATATCGGAAGCTCCGAGTTACGGCAAACCGGTTATCTTGTACGACGCTATTTCCACCGGTTCCCAGAACTATATTTCTTTGGCCTCCGAGCTTTTGGACAGAAATTCATCAGAGATAAAAGAGAAATAATCATGGGCAAGTTTAAAACAGGCTTGGGCAGAGGGCTGGATGCTCTGATAAACCAGCAGAGCTACGTCGAAAGTCAAAGGCAGATTAACTACGACGAAATAAAAAGAGACGACGGCAAGCAAACCGATGTCCTTGCCAAAATTCCCGTTGATTCGATATCTCCCAATCCCTTTCAGCCCCGTATGCAGTTCGAAGCCGAAGCGCAGGAGGAATTAAAAAAATCTATATTGTCCAACGGGTTAATCCAGCCCATTACGGTCAGAAGGGTGGAGAACAACCGTTATCAGCTCATTTCCGGGGAAAGAAGACTGAAGGCCTGCAAGGACATAGGCTACAGGGACATACCTGCTTATATAATCAAGGTCGAATCAGACGAGGCCATGCTTGCGATGGCCCTGATAGAGAACATCCAGAGGGAAAGGCTGAATCCTATTGAAGTAGGATCGGCTTATAAACGCCTGATGGAAGAATGCTCTTTAACGCAGGAGCAAATTGCCGATAGGATGGGGAAAGACAGGTCAACGATCGCCAATTCCATCCGTCTGCTGAAATTACCCCAGGAAATTCAGCAGAGCCTCGTCCGGGAAGACATAACCTCGGGACATGCGCGGGCACTGATAAATCTGCCCGGGGCGGAACTGCAGCTTGAAATGCTGCAAAAAATAATTTCGGGAAATCTTTCAGTTAGAAAAGTGGAAAAGCTGGTAAAAAAATACCTGACATCCCCTCAGACGGTTAAAATACCGAAAACCTTGACGGGAAAGAACGATATCGACGCGGCAAGCGTGGGCGACATAGAGGACAAGCTGAGGAAATTGTTCGGAACAAAAGTACTGTGCAAACAAAAGAAAGACGGATCCGGGGAAGTGATTATTGAATTCTATTCGGCCGATGAGCTCGAAAGGTTGTTTGAATTATTTGAAATTATCGATAAATCATATAGTTAAACTGCTCGT
>JBJKOY010000371.1:0-1837 GCA_046706945.1 Ignavibacteriaceae bacterium
CAGGTCATTCAAAATGGGCAACCACAAAAAGGAAGAAAGCTGCAATCGATGCAAAACGCGGCAAGATGTTTACCAAGCTGATCAAAGAAATAACAATTGCGGCAAGGGAAGGCGGCGGCGATCCCGCAGGTAACCCCCGTTTAAGGCTTGCGGTCGATAATGCCAAGGCGGCTAACATGCCCCAGGATAACATTGAAAGGGCTATAAAAAAGGCTACGGGAGAACTGGAAGGAACTACCTACGTCGAATTAACATACGAAGGGTACGGTCCCGCAGGAGTGGCCGTACTTGTGGACGTGGCGACTGATAACAAAAACAGGACTGTTGCGGAAGTAAGACATTTGTTTTCGCGCAGCGGCGGAAGTATGGGGGAGAACGGCTCGGTTGCATGGATGTTCGATAAAAAGGGGGTTATTACTCTGCCCAAACAAGGAAAATCCGAAGACGAAGTAATGGAAATTATCCTTGATGCGGGCGCGGAGGATTTGCAGACGGAAGAGGAAATTTTTGAGGTACAGACCTCGTTGGAATCCTTTGAAGCGGTTAGGAAAACATTGATAGATAAAAAGTTTGAAATTGAAAATGCTTCCCTGCAGTGGATCGCAAAGAATTCAATTGCCGTAGCCGGCGAAGATGCCGAAAGGGTAATTAAGCTGCTGGAATCGCTCGAAGATTGCGACGACGTGCAGAATGTTTTTTCGAACGCGGATATAGACGATTCGTCGTTAAGTTAATTTTAATTAACGCGGCGCGGAATAATATTCTGTGCCGCTAAATTTTAAAAACAGTTAAATGATAATATTGGGTGTAGATCCGGGTACAAACTATACCGGCTACGGAATAATAAAACAAAACGGAAATTCTTATTCGCGGTTAGCGAACGGATTCATAAAACTCCCGCCTTCCAAAGAGATCCCGCTCCGTCTTGAGATGATATACGACGATTTAAGCAGAGTCATAAAGCTTTATAAGCCGGATGAGTTTGCAATCGAGACCGCGTTTTACGGTAAGAACGTTCAGTCGGCCATGAAAATAGGATATGCACGCGGAGTTGCAATGCTGGCGGCGGTTCACAATAATCTTCCCGTCAGCGAATATTCGCCCAGAGAAATAAAAAAGGCCGTTGTGGGAACCGGCGCAGCGTCAAAAGAACAGATAAGTTATATGATTAAGATTGTACTGAACATAAGAGACAGTAAGATGAGATTCGACGAGAGCGACGCTCTGGCCGTTTCTCTTTGCCACGCTTTTAAAATTAAAATGCCCTCTAAGAAAAGCACAAACTGGAAAGCATTTATCGAAGCCTTCCCGGACAGGGTTATTAATTCCTAACTAATGCCGGAATTTATATGATCGGATATTTGAAAGGTAAAATAATTTCCGCGAAACCGGCGCAGGTTCTCCTCGACGTTAACGGCGTGGGATATCTCGTAAATATTTCCATAAATACTTTCGAGCGCATTACAGATAAGGAGGCCGTTTCGCTTTTCATACATACCAGCGTAAAAGAAGACTCAATAACGCTGTACGGTTTTTTTATGGAGACGGAAAAGCAAATGTTCGAGCTTCTTATAGGCGTAAACGGTGTGGGACCTAAACTGGCGTTAAATATCCTATCGGGGATACGCGTAGACGAACTGAAAAATGCAATTCAGACAGGGGACTCGTCGAGAATAACCGCAGTACCGGGCATCGGGAAAAAAACGGCGGACCGGCTCGTACTCGAACTAAGAATGAAAGTTGATCATATAGCCGGAGAAGGCGGTGTTAATATTCCGTTCGGTATTAAGAATGAAGCGGTTTCAGCTTTAACAACCCTTGGCTATAATCAGAAATT
>JBJKOY010000372.1:0-5146 GCA_046706945.1 Ignavibacteriaceae bacterium
CGTTGGCATCGATGTCGAATGTTACTTCTATCTGGGGAACTCCTCTCGGTGCCGGCGGAATGCCGTCAAGATGAAATTTCCCGAGCGTCCTGTTATCTCCCGCCATCGGTCTTTCTCCCTGCAGCACGTTAATTTCTACCGAAGGCTGGCTGTCGGATGCGGTAGAGAATATTTCGCTCTTCCTGGTGGGAATTGTAGTATTGGCGTCGATTAATTTCGTCATTACGCCGCCTAGAGTCTCAATCCCCAGCGAAAGCGGGGTTACGTCCAGCAGCAGCACGTCTTTAACGTCGCCCGTTAAAACGCCGCCCTGTATCGCGGCACCTACTGCAACAACTTCATCGGGGTTGACGCCCTTGTGAGGTTCCCGGTTGAAAATTTTCTTAACGAGTTCCTGCACCATGGGGATCCTGGTTGAGCCTCCTACAAGAATTACTTCGTCGATCTGCGAAGCGGTTGCGCCCGCGTCTTTCAAAGCCTGCTCACACGGTATTTTGGTCCTTTGAACTAGATCGTCGATCAACTGTTCGAGTTTCGACCTGCTGAGGTTTATGTTAAGATGCTTCGGACCTTCCTGGGTGGCGGTTATAAACGGTAAATTCACATCTGTCGTTGAGGAAGACGACAATTCTATTTTTGCTTTCTCCGCCGCTTCTTTAAGTCTCTGCAGCGCCATAGGATCTTTCCTCAAATCAATACCTTCCTGTTTTTTAAATTCGTCCGCGAGGAAGTCGATTATCCTCTGGTCGAAATCGTCGCCGCCCAGATGGGTATCGCCGTTGGTCGATTTCACTTCGAAGACTCCGTCGCCGAGCTGCAGGATCGAAATATCGAAAGTCCCGCCGCCGAGATCGTAGACCGCAACGGTATGATCTTTTCCCTTTTTGTCAAGACCGTAAGCGAGAGCGGCCGCGGTCGGCTCGTTAATAATTCTTTTAACTTTAAGACCGGCAATCTCGCCCGCATCTTTAGTAGCCTGTCTCTGCGAATCGTTAAAATACGCGGGAACGGTTATGACTGCCTCAGTTACTTCCTGTCCTAAATATTCTTCCGCGGTTTTCTTCATTTTCTGAAGGATCATCGCGCTTATTTCCGGAGGGGAATATATTCTGTCGCTTATTTTCACCCTCGCCGAATTATTATCCCCGGAAACAACTTCATACGGCACCTTTGTCTTTTCATCCTGAACTTCGTTTAACATCCTGCCCATAAATCTTTTAATAGAAAAGATCGTATTCTTCGGATTGGTTATTGCCTGTCTTTTCGCCGGCTGCCCTACAAGTCTTTCGCCGTTCTTAGTAAATGCGACAACAGACGGTGTAGTTCTTCCGCCTTCGGAATTAGGAATTACAACCGGATCGTTACCTTCCATTACAGCAACGCACGAATTTGTAGTACCTAAGTCAATTCCAATTATTTTTCCCATTATGTATCACTCCTTTATTTAAAAATTAAGCGGAAATCTGCCGCTTTATATTTTTTGTTATTTGACCCTTATTTTCAATCCAGTTTTTTCATTTCAGCGGAATCCGGATTTTATCCGACTTCCTATTTATAAAAATTATTGTATACCAAACAACGATTGTGCCATACTTTTTATTTATGCTTAAATTATTGATTAACAATAAGTTACAAGTTTATTCCTCTTTTATTGTTACATGTAATATCTGTCATACTCTGTGACTTATTGACTCAGCTTTAAGAAATATGACAATTAATCTGACACTATTTCGGATTTTGTATATTTTAGTAATTCATTTTTTGAGGTAAGGGTGTTTAACTTAGAAAGCTTCGATATAAAACTTAACACAGAATTTATCGGGAGAAATTTTATTTATACCGAAGAAATAGATTCGACAAATACTTTTTTACTGGATAAATCCAACAAGTATAATACCGACGGTACCGTTTTGCTGGCCGAAAAGCAGTCAAAAGGCAAGGGCAGAAAGGATAGGGTCTGGTACAGCGCAAAGGGACAGAATTTAACGTATTCCGTTTTATTAACCGATAAAAAACTTTTTTCCAAAAATTTAAACCTTATTAATTTTGCATCGTCTTTAACGGTAGCGCTATCGATGGAGAACCAGTTCCAGTTGAAGCCCGACTTAAAATGGCCGAACGACGTAATGATCAACGGGAAAAAAATTGCAGGAATTCTCCTTGAATCCACCTCAACTGGAAGCAGGATAGAAAGACTGGTAATAGGCATCGGCATAAACGTCAACCAAACGCAGTTTCAAGGAAGTTACAACGTCGTTCCGACATCACTGAAAAATGAATTGCATATTACGGTTGAGCGCGAGAAACTTCTTGCCGAACTTCTCAATAATTTCGAAGAAATACTCCAGCGGGTTAAAAACGAACCCGGGGAAGTTATGAAGGATTGGAAATCAAGGTGCCGCCTTATCGGTGAAAAAATAGCCGTAATAGAGGGAGAGGACATCAAATACGGAATATTTGACGATCTGGACGATCAGGGCTTTTTACTTCTTAAAACAAAAGGTAAAATCGAAAAAATACATTTCGGAGACGTGAGTCTGCAAAAATGTTCCTTGCATTTGATATAGGCAATACCAGCATAAAAACCGGTATATTCGACGCTGATAATTTAGTAAACATCAGCGTTTTTTCGCGGGACGTCGATCCGGTGCCCGACTTACCCGCCGCAGGACTGTGCGGTGTTGCAATTTCTTCCGTTGTCCCGGATTTAACCCTTAAGACTGCCCGTCAAATTAAAGATAGGTACGGTCTTTCTCCTTTCATCATTTCCGCAAAAAGCAGGTTCAATTTAAAAATTAATTACGAAACGCCGGAAACACTGGGCCCGGACAGGGTATGTTCCGCCGAAGGAGCCTTTTCGATTTTTAAAAAATCGAAAAGCTACAAGTCCTTCAGTCCCGGAACGTTCCTGGTGTCAGTGGACCTGGGGACTGCAACTACCTTAAATATAGTCGGGTTCCCGGGAGAATTTATAGGCGGGTCCATAGCGCCCGGTATTAAGACCATGATTAATTCATTGAAGTTAAATACCGCGCAGCTCCCGGAAATAGATTTCTCGTCATACAAGGGTATACTCGGTAAAAATACGGAGTCCTCTATTGCAGCCGGAATTATTAATTCGACAACCGGGTTAATTGAAAAGACGTTTTCTTTTCTTAAATCGGAATTAAATGCAAAAGAGATTATTACCTTTGTTACCGGTGGAAACGCGGAAGCCGCGGCTCCTTTTTTAGGTTTTAAATTCGAGTTCGAAAAAGGTTTGGTGCTTAAGGGTATAAAAGCCGTATACGATCTTAACGTCGAGAAATAATTCTTGTGTTCATAATTTAATGAGCATGTTGTCTATTAGCCTTGTCTTTCCGATCCTGCAGGCAATTAAAATATAATATTTTTTCCCCTTAATAAGTCTCGAGGTTTCCTTAAAATTATCCGCTTCTACTATTTTAATATAATCCGGCCGAGAGCTGTCCACGGATCCTACAACTTCTTTCATACTGCCGATTATTTTTCCTGCGTTAGCTTCCCCGGTTTTAATCATGCCGGCCGCCAGCTTCAGCGATTTGCTGAGGACCAGAGCATCTTTTCTTTCCCCGGCGTTCAGGTAAATATTTCTGGAACTTAATGCGAGTCCGTCCGGCTCACGTACGATCGGGCAGACGTGTATTTTAATATTATATTTTAAGTCCTTAACCATTTGTTTTATTACTGCGGCCTGCTGCGCGTCTTTTTGTCCGAAGAATGCATGGTCCGGGCGAATGATATTGAAAAGAATCGAAACAACTGTAGTGACCCCCTTAAAATGGGAAGGTCTGAATTCTCCTTCGAGGATCCCGGTAATTTTACCTACCTCTACATATGTCTGGAAATTGCCGGAGTAAATATCGCCGGCTTCCGGATAAAACAGATAATCCGCATTTTCCCGCTCAAGCAGTTCTTTGTCCCTTTTCAAGTCGCGCGGATATTTACTTAGGTCTTCGCCGGGAGCGAACTGGGTAGGATTAACAAATATGGAAACAACCGTAATGTCAGCCGTTTTTTTAGATTTTCCGACAAGCGAAAGGTGCCCTTCGTGCAGAAACCCCATCGTGGGCACGAATCCTATTGACTTGCCTTCCCCGGCGGCTTTCCGGGAAATTCTTTGCATTTCCCTTACAGAACGAACGGATTTAATAATTGCCTCAACTTATTAGGTTCAACAAACCCGTAACGGTATTCTTTAGATCTTTCCTGGAAGCAATAATATCCACAAATCCTTTTTCGAGCAGGAACTCGGATTTCTGAAAACCTTTCGGTAAATCCTTACCTATGGTTTGTTTAATAACCCTGGGTCCGGCAAAACCTATCAGGGCCTGTGGCTCCGCAATGTGAAAATCTCCGAGCATAGCGTAGCTTGCCGTAGTACCTCCCGTGGTAGGATCGGTCAGAATCGAAATATAAGGGATTTGGGCTTCGGATAATCTTGCAAGCCTCGAACTTGTTTTCGCCATCTGCATAAGCGAGAAAGCGCCTTCCATCATCCTGGCTCCGCCGCTGGCGGAGACAATTATCAGCGGAATTTTATTCTTGTACGCCCTGTCTATAAGCCTTGCTATCTTTTCTCCCACAACCGATCCCATGCTTCCGCCGACAAATTTAAAATCCATGCAGCCGAACGCCACGTCAAATCCGTTCATCTTGCCCGTACCTGTTTTTACCGCGTCGTTAAGGCCCACCTTTTTTATAGTCTCATTAATCCTGTCCTTATATTTCTTGGTATCTTCGAATTCAAGCGGGTCGGCAGAACGCATTTTCTTATCCGTTTCTTTGAAGCTGCCGGCGTCAAGCAATATTTTAATATATTCCTCGCTGCCTATCCTGAAATGATAATTGCATTTCAGGCATGTCCACAGGTTTGTCTCAAGCTGCTTTTTATGAATAATCTCGCCGCAGTTCGGACATTTTTCCCATAAACCGTCCGGGAGGTCTTTTCTCTGCGAATCCGGAGAAATATTTTCTTTCGATCTTTTAAACCATGCCATTATTTTATCTCCGTCACTACGTCAGCATAAATGATTATTGTTTTTTCTATGTGTTTGGGATCGTTCGTATAGAGCGTAACCGAACGGCTTAATTTACCTATCTTTCCCGAAGAATCAAATTGTACCCT
>JBJKOY010000373.1:0-4921 GCA_046706945.1 Ignavibacteriaceae bacterium
AGTAAATGGCGGTACAAGTCCTTCATTGTAATTCTCCGTTTTTATTTATCCGTTAAATTATTCGGCAAGATAATTTTTTTTGTTACAAATAACTTCGCTAATTGAACAATTATAATCAAAATTAATATCACAGGTTGACAGCTTTAATGAATAACCGTTCAAAAAACTGCTGAAAATTTATTATTTGTGGGACTTTGTGCCTGCCTGTCGGCAGACAGGTTTCCTTTGTGAGACTTTGTGAAGCAAAAACCGGTCACTCACGAAGTGATGGCAATGCCAAAAGTTACACTAAGTTTTTCACAAAGTAGCACAAAGTATAGAATAAAAGCCATGATGCCTAATTACCGTGTTAAGTAAATTAGTTTAAATTGAAAGCGTTCAATTTTTGTTAATAATTAATTCTTTTAACATAAGTTACTTCAAGTCGGTTGACGCTGTGTAAAAACTAAATTATAATAAATAATTATTTTCAATCCATGTGAAAGACTTTCTCAAGCGGTATCGACACTGGCGACGAATCGGGATTGGTCTCCATAATATCGGCCATATATTTCCACCATTTCAACACAACGGGATCCTTATGCAAATCCTGGGAAGAAGATTCACCTTCATTGATTTGTACGGCAAAAAGAGTGTTGGTCTCTTTGTCGAAAAAAATCGTATAGTCGCGTACTCCCTGTTTTGAAAGCAGTTCTTTTAACTCCGGCCAAATCGCGTTATGCCTGCGTTTGTACTCTTCTTCGCAGCCCGGAAATAATTTCATCTTGAAAGCAATTTTCTTCATTTTGCAACTTTTATTATAATTTAAAAAACTTTAACTCATTTTCAAAAGACACCAACCTCCTACCTCCCACGTCCAACCTCCAATTACAACAAACCACAAACTATTTATAGAATATCGTAAACATCAAAAGAAACTTGCACCCACATATTATTCTATTACAAGTTCATGCTTCTGAACGACATATTCGCCGTAAGGGCTCACAGAGACCTCTTTCAGCACCGGAGGGATATTACCTTTACCGGAAGGACGTAATACAAGCACTAGCGAATTCTTCTCCCCGGTCTTCAGCCGGCCGTCCGGGAGATAAAAATTTTTCTGCGGACCCACGGCATAATATCGGCCGATTAATTTTCCGTTCAGCCATATCTGCGCATCGCCCGTCGATTCCAAATGAAGATGCCACGGAACTTTCCAATCTTCGTATGAAGGAACGGTAAACCGGGTACTGTACCACTTTATTCCCGTACCGGAACCTGAACCGCCAGGTATACTATACATTTTCCAGCCGGAGTCGTTATAATCCGTCTTTTGCCAGCCTTCAAGTTCTCCGTTAAGGGAAGGATGAAAGGTAAGTTGAGTAAATTTTAAGGGTTCTTCGGTACCGTATTCAAACTCAACCGGTTCTACGATGCCCCCCCTGCCCCTGAAATTCATAACGTACAAAGCGATTAGATTCTTACCGGCCTTAACAGCTCCGTTTAAGGAAACGCTAAAAGGCATATTCCAGCCGTGATGCCTGAAATTGTAAACCGAATCTCCGTTTATAAAGACTACCGCACTGCGGCTTATACCTTTGAATATTAATCTCGGGCTATTGTTTGCTTCTTCAGACGTTAAGTTTAAATTCATTCGGTACCAGGAACCTACCTGCTTATTGTTTTCGCGCTCGGCAGTTCCGTTCCCGATCTCAACTCTCCTCCACCCGGAATCATTAAAATTTACTCCGGCTTCTTCCGGAAAAGTAAATGGGGGTTCCGTTTCCTGTATTTTGTACTTCCATTCCTTCAGCGTTTTTATCTGTCCGGGCGACAGTACACGTATAAACTCCAGTCCCTTTTTCTCTTCCATGTATCCGGTGTTCGGCCGGCCTTCATTCTCATAAATAATTTTAATGCCGTGTTCGCCGTTCGATAATTTTAATTCGGCCCGATCCTGGAAAGAGTTCCCGGTCAGACCTTTCACGGGCTTCCCGTCTATATATACGGAATGCCAATCATCCGCGTAATAACGGACTTTCATTATGCGGTTGCCGTTCAGTTCAAATTGTCCCTTGTAAACGGAATATCCGTCACGGTGGTTGCCAAGGCTGTCAAGCGAAATACATATCCCGTCATTCGAAATAGGTACGGTTTTAAAAAAAGAATTTTTTTCGGCCTCGTCGTCGTTCTTATAACGGATCTGCCCGAATTTTACTTCGGGTTTCGAAAAGTCCGGCGTATTTAAAGAAAAGCTAATAATATTTTGCGACGTACCGGTGTAACTAACGGCTTTGCCGTCCACGGTAATTTGACTTACGCCGCCGGGAGCTATCAAGGAGAAATTATCTTCGCCGGGTCTAGTCTGCAATTTTATTAAATTACCGTCCCCGGTGTCAGGTATAGTTAAATACGAATCCGAAAGCAATATCGCGGGACCTTCTTTAGTATTAAACACGACCCCTCTGGCAGCACGGCTGCGGGAAGTCAGCAATATATAAGATCCGTTCAACGAGTATAACCGATCTTTAGAAGTTATCGTTGCCGTAAAGACCTTCGGTCCGCAATCTATTGTTGCCTTTTCGCCGGGAAAGCCGTATGCGATAAGAAGCGGCTTGCCGTTAAATTCCGTTATGCCCGATATTTGAACGTTACTGTAGCGAAGAAACGCGTCTCCAGGGATAGGAAGATCAACGGGCAGGAAATACGCACCGAGCGAATCTACCGAAACTGAAAATTTAAGAGACGGTTTGCCGGACATATTAACATTTATATTTGCGTTCTGCATTTTTGTCGTTTTGTTGCGGACAAAAACAAAACCCGTTCCGCCGTCCGATCGAAGCAGCGTTTCTATTGCCGCATTATCCGCGGAAGCCCCGTTCTCTACCTCCCGGCTGAGCGATAAATAAGGCCGGGAGTATTTCAGGAAATCACCGATTAATTTTACGGCATAATATTTACTCCACAAACCTCCGCACTCCGAAATCGGAGCGGTATAATCGTAGCTTGTCGTTTTTCCTTTTCCCGCCCAATAGCCGAAATTTGTTCCGCCGTAAAGCATATAGTAGTTCAATCCTTTAATGCCGTGAGCGATTACATATTTTGTCAAAGCATTGATTTGGCCTGAACCGTATTTGTAAATATTTCGGACAGTCTTGTCCCCGATGCCCGTAAACCATCCGCCCTGAAGTTCCGTAAAAAAAGGAGGTGATTCCGGCTCCTGCTCCTTCACTGCCTCTATCCTCGGAAGTACCGCATCTATATTCCAGCTCGGGTAGCCGTTAACCGCGTCCATAATTTGAGAGAAGACGGAATCTGTGTTGTCGCGCGCCTGCTTCGTCCAGCATGTTATAACAGGTACATCTATGCCGTTCCGTATTACGTCATCATAAAGAGATTTCAGGTACTTTATCTTTTGTGAATCGGGAAGTCCGAAGAAATCGTATTCGTTTTCAATCTGCAGGAGAATAACCGTTCCGCCGTTTGTAATTAAATGGCGCCGGATTACGGGAAGAACTTCGTTAAACCAGTACCTGGACCAGTAGATATCCTGCGGCGATGCGGTTCTAAAACCGATGTCTTTTCCGGCCAGCCACCTGGGGAAGCCGCCTGCGTCCCATTCGGCGCAAATGTAGGGACCCGGACGGATTATCACATACAAACCCATCCGCCCGCATACATCCAGGAACTTATCCAGCAACCCGAGATTAATTTTACCTTCGGTCTGCTCATGAAAATTCCACGGGACATATGACTCAATTGTGTTGAATCCGGCAGCTTTTATTTTCTGCAATATATCAGTCCATTGAACGGAATCGCAGCGTGTGTAGTGGAAACTTCCGCTGTATATGAAAGTATCTTTGCCGTTGATAATAAACGCATTATGATCATAACGAATTGTGCCGGGATGACTGAATCGCGTCTTTATTATTTGCTGTGAATAACTCTGCGCCGATGTCCCGATGAAAAAGACGATCATTAAAATTAAATATTTCATATGACTATCCGGTCTTTATGATTTTAATTGTTTAATAAACAGGATAAAAAAGGTATTTGTGCCGTCTAAGCATTAGCATCCGCGGCCGTCTAAATGGTTCATAAAACCGAGCATTGAGAATCCGGGGTGAGCTAGTCGAACGCTTGCCTGGCCGTCCGGTAGGCGGGTCGAATTACGACACGGTGACTTCGACAAGCTCAGTCACCGCAATATTACTTTTTAGACGGCTCCTTAGAAAATTATAAATTAATTTTCAACAACGGCCAACCGCCTACAACCTACCTCCAGCTTTAATCAGGCACTATCTCTCTATACTAATATTATGCTCCTTCATTTTCGAAAGGCCGATTTCAATGGAATTATTCGGCCCTGCTCCGGCTTTAACCTGTTTGCCGTCAACGACCGGTTTCCCTTTTACCGCGGAGTTGTATATTATAATTTTACCCGGGCAGCCGAGTGCGGGAACGTTAAGCGTAAGGTTATTTCCTTTTTGATCGACGGATATATTTTTAAGATTGTCTTTGTCGAACCTGTCGACATAAGTAAAATTGTTCTTAAAATTATTCTTGCCCGGGAAAACATTTATAATCAATTCAGGGGAATCTTTTTCCGCGGGATCTTTCCACTTAACCGAGCTGCCGTTCAGCCAGTTATTTCCCGTTAATATAATTGCATTTTGTTTTACGAACACGGGAATATGGTCTTCAGCTAGCTTATAATTATACCGCTTCCCGCCCTTAAAGACTTTTGCGGGAGAATACCAGTCGTACCAAACTCCTGATGGAAGGTAAATATTTTGCGTCCGTTTGCCCGGTTCGGTTACCGGCGAGACAAGGAACGATTGGCCGAAACAGTACTCGTTCCAGATGCCGTAGGTGTTGTGATCTTCCGGGTATACATAAGCCAGGGGTTTCATCATCACGCCGTTTTCCGCGGAAGTATTAA
>JBJKOY010000374.1:0-3690 GCA_046706945.1 Ignavibacteriaceae bacterium
CCAAAATACTCCTGATTTCTTCGAGACTTGAAGAGACTTTAAATAACTCGGGGGCCGGCTATAAATCTTCCCCGGAATTTCTGGACGAACTGTATTTATTGTACGAAAGCCTTGCCGAAAACAAAGGTAAGGTTATTGCTGAAACCGTTCTTTTACCCCTCATCTATAAAGTGAAAACTTTCGGGTTCAGGTTTGCCGCCCTGGACATCAGACAAAATTCTTCACTGCTCCGCGAAGCCGCTGAAGATATTTTTTCTTATTCCGAGGTATCGGATAATTTCTCCGGACTAAGCGAAGACGAAAAAATTTTACTTGTCACAGGGGAAATATTGAACACCCGGCCGCTGAAGAATACATTCAGCAAGCTCGGCGAAATTACCCGGCAGGTAATCTCAGAATTTTCTCTTATAAAATGGGGCAAGGAAAACATCGCTCCCAACGTTTGCGACGATTATATAATAAGCAATTGTTCGTCGGTCAGCGATATCCTGCTTGCCCTGCTTCTTTCCAAAGAAGCGGGACTAATCTCCGTGCATAAAAAGAAACTTCTCGAATCGAACTTCGACATTCTTCCTTTGTTCGAAACCATTCACGATCTCAGGGAAGCTCACAAGGTAATGAGGGTGCTGTTTGACAATCCCGCTTATTCGATGCACCTCAGGCTGAGAGACAATATACAGAAAATAATGATCGGCTACTCTGACAGCAATAAAGACGGCGGAATAGTAACATCCAATTACGAATTGTACAAAGCTCAGAAAAACCTCAAGAAACTCTGCGACGAGAAAGGCGTATCTCTTGTTTTATTTCACGGCAGGGGCGGAAGTATTTCAAGAGGCGGAGGGCCCGTTTATCCCTCCATAATGGCCCAGCCGAAAGGAAGCATCGAAGGAAAAATAAAACTTACCGAGCAGGGCGAGATGATCTCTTCAAAGTACCTTATCCCTGAAATTGCGCAAAGAAGCCTGGAGCTTATCTCTTCGGCGGTGCTTATAACCTCGGCAAGAACAAGTCTGAAAAAAACCGAGGACATGTTCGACAAATTCAACGGGGTGTTCGATAAAATATCCGATGCTGCCTTTGACGAATACAGGGATCTTATCAGCCGTCCCGGCTTCCTCGAATACTTCAGGAAGTCGACGCCGATAGACATTATAGAACATATCGAAATCGGCTCAAGGCCTTCGTCGAGAAAAAAAGGGAAAGACATCAGGATGCTGAGAGCTATCCCGTGGGTGTTTTCCTGGACGCAGAACAGGCAGACTATTTCCGGCTGGTTCGGATTCGGGACGGCGATTAATAAATGCATTAGGGAAGAACAATGCACCTGGGACGAGATCAGAAAGATGTACGGGGAATGGGATTTTTTCCGGATGCTTGTGGCCAATATAGAAATGGTCCTTTTGAAGACCGATATGATCATCGGAAGGGAATACGCTTCTTTGTGCGGATCGGACGAAGAAGCGAAAGAGATCTTCCGAAGAATTAACAGCGAATACGAACTTTCCTGCAATACGGTATTATGTATAACCGGGGAAGAAAACCTGCTTGACGGCGACAAATCGCTGCAGAGGTCACTGCTGCTGAGAAATCCTTATATCGACCCCATAAGTTTTATCCAGGTTAAATTTATAAAGCAGTTCAGGGAAAAGAACATCTCCAAGAAGAAAAAAGCAAAACTGCTGGCGCTGCTCCGCTCCACTGTCAACGGGATTGCGGCGGGAGTGAGGAATACGGGGTGAAAGTTCAAGTTCAAGTTCAAGTTCAGGTTCAAGTTTATGCTTGATTTCGATAAATGAAAAATTTAATCATGCCTCATTAACAAAATCATTTAACGTCAGAAGCTGCTTCCCTTACATAATTATTTAAAATAAATTCTTTAAGGAAAACCGGATACCGATATAGCGTGAAAGCTAAAGTTCCGGTGTAGATCCTCTACGAGGATCGGTTAAATACTTCAGCAATTTTTCTACAATTCTTCGAACATCTACAATGTTCTACACGTTTAAATTATTTTTAGCTTTAACCGAATAATCCCCAAAAATCAAATTAAATCTGTTATATTTTTTGTTTTTGCCTCGTAGAGGCTAAAGATTTGTAGAAAATCGAAAATCTAAAACATAAAATCCTTGTAGAGGATTTACATTTTTACAATGAACTACCTCGCTGCAAGCAGCGAGGTATCGCTATTGAGAATTATCAATTATACGCCGCAAAGCGGCGGGGAATTATACCCTACCTTCTCGTCCGCCGAAGCGGGACGCGAAGGCGGATTAAATAAAAATTTACCGTACAATTATTTCTTTTCCCATGTACTTCGACAGTTAAACTGTGAAAGTAGAACCCGGGGTTGTCTTAAAAGCTCCTAAAACCGGGCATTGAGCGTGCGAAATACGGCCTTTACTTCAAAATGCCGGCTTCGACCTGCTTCCCGGACGGGCAGGCAAGCTCAGCCACCGAAATTTTTAGTTCTTAGACAGCCCAAACGATAATAATCGATCGATTCCCGATTTAAAATATAAAAAAACCGTGTCGTCAATAAAGACAACACGGTTTTTTAATTTGCAGAGGCAATAAATAACGTTCTGCTTCTTTATTCAAGAAGCAGAACAATATATTAGAAGCCCAGGGTGAGGGCGATCGTATGATTAGCGGAGAAGTATTTAACGCTTCTGTACGCGTAATCCAATCCAAGTGTAACTCCGCCCAGGTTATAATCAATTCCCGCACCGGCGGTTAAGCCGTATATATAATCGGGATCCTGATTCTTGGGAGAATATCCGTAGCCTACTCTTACGAAAAAGGTTTTCATGAACCCGTATTCCGCGCCGACGTTGTAAACATCGCCGGAGAAATTATTATTCTGATAGTTCGCCGTGATATTTACCATATTATCTACATCTATCTGCGGCTTATATCCGAAACCGATTTCAAATGATGACGGCAGGTCGAATGTAGCCGAATTTACGGAATAATAACTCGGCGGACGCTGGAATGCCTGAGTGGGATCAGATGTTGAACCGGTGGGAGACGCCTGAACCAGCATCCCGGGGCCTCCGAATTTCATCGACGGTCCTATATTTTTAAGCGTCAATCCGAAGTTCAATCCCTGTATATCACCCAGGTTGCTGTACTGAAGACCGGCATTAAAAGCGAAACCGCCCGCGCTTACCTGAGCGATGGTTTCCGATATATAATTAAAAGTCAAACCTATCGCTATACGATCGGTCAACTCGCGCGAATATGTCGCTCCGGCAACCAGGAACTGAGGTGTATAAGACTGACCCGTTCCGTCGGGCTGTTCGTTTGTGGTAATGGGAATGGCGCCTATACTTAAAGATTTAATTGCCAGCGAAATCACTCCGAACCCTTCGAAGTTTGCCGCAACGGCTCCGTATTCAACGCCGATATCGGCGATATAGCTCATATGTGAAAATGTAGCCTGAGCCGAATTTGACATATAAGCAACGCCTGCCGGGTTCCAGAACAGATCTTCCAAACCCGTGGTTGTTGCTATATTTGAGCCGGATAAAGCAATCCCGCGCGCTCCTACCGGTATTAAAAACTCAGTAGCACCGCCGGTTCCATTTCTGGTACCGCCTCCGGCATACGCACTATCAATCCCTATTAGGAAGACAGCCATAATTACTAATATTCTAATTGTTAATTTCATTTTTACTCCTTGAGTTT
>JBJKOY010000375.1:0-3029 GCA_046706945.1 Ignavibacteriaceae bacterium
ATTACGAGCAGCCACTCAGAATTACTTACGCCGGCCGACAGCAGAAAATATTTACCTATAAAGCCTACAGTAAGAGGAATCCCCGCCAGCGAAAAAAGCATTGCGGTAAAAACGCCGGCAACAACCGGTCTCTTCCAGAACAGGTCGCGGTAATCTTCAATTGAATCCGCCTCTCTGTTTTCGTCTGACATCATCGTAACGATCCCGAACGCGCCGAGGGTTGTGATAAAATAAGCTACCAGGTAGAAAGTCACCGCCTGGATCGCATTCGACCCGCCCGCAATAAAAGCCACCAGTAGATAACCCAGGTGCGCGATCGAAGAATAGGCGAGTATTCTTTTTACGTTGTTCTGGGCAATCGCGAGCCAGTTTCCTATTAGCATTGACGCTATTGCGATTACCGAAAAGAGCACTATCAGCGAATGATGGCTGTAGCCGTTTACGTCGAAGAAAAACCTCAGCAGAACGGCAAACATGCCGCCCTTCGAAATAGTGGCGATAAATCCGCTGACGGGCGCGGAAGCTCCTTCGTAAACATCCGGCGTCCACATATGAAAGGGAACTACGGCTAATTTAAAACCGAAACCCACAACCATTATTGCCAGGCCCGCCGTAATAAGCGGCGTGATGCCCGAGAGCGAAAGCATTGCTCCGATGCCCGAAAAACTCATTGTCCCGGTTCCCGCGTAAACCAATGCCATCCCGAACAGAAGGAACGCGGACGATGCCGCGGCCAGGATTAGATATTTTATCCCGGCTTCAACCGCGTTCTTATAATTATGAAAGTACGATATCAATACGTACAACGATACGCTGAGCACTTCCAGACCTAAAAACAAGGAGATAAAATGATTGCTTACGACGAGGACCGATGCGCCGAGATCGGCAAGGAAGAGGAGAATAAAATATTCTTCTTTATTGCCTCCGAATTTTTCAAGGTAGTTGTAGGAAAGAAGAGTTACCGCAAAACTTGCGGCCAGGATCAATCCGATATAAAACAAAGCATAATCGTCGACGATGAAAAGCGGAGTAACCTGCCTCGGGGAATATATGCCTATGTAAAACAGCGAAATAAAAGCCGCAAAATGAAACAGCATGCTGAGTGAAAAAGTGAAATAATAGTTCCTCTTTACCGCGACGGCCAGCATCATTATTACCGGCGCCGCCGACATAATTATCAACGGTAAAATTACAAGGATATCTATTCCGTTCACTTTAACTCTCCTTCGCGCATTTGTTCAATTTCCCTTTCATAATTATTCAAATAGCCGGGTTCCTACGGCTGATCTGCCTGTACATTTCTTTATGAACATCCGTTTCAATTTTTATCTCCGAGCTTTCCACATTTTTCAGAAGCTGCTTTAAGGTACTTCCCGCCGTATTTATCACGGGCTGGGGAAAGAGACCGAGCCACACAATTATTATTATCATCGATCCCATAATTATCATTTCCCGGAAGTTGAAATCCCGTATCTTCCATTCCTTCTTCTTTTCCCCATGAAATACTTTTTGTACTATCCTTAAAGAATATATGGAAGAAGCTATTAATCCCAGCGCCGCTAGAACCGATATCCATATAACCGTCTGGTAGGAACCGGCAAGAATCAGGAACTCCGCAATAAAATTTCCCAATCCAGGAAGTCCCAGCGAAGCCATGGCAAACAACAAGCCTACGGCGCCCATCCTGGGAACCTGCTGCCACATGCCTCCCATTTGCTCCATGTCCCTTGTATGGATTCTTTCCTGAAGTGCTCCTACCAGTACAAACAGCGCCCCGGTGCTGATGCCGTGAGCTATTATCTGCATAACTACGCCTTGATAAGCGAGTTCGTTCATAGCGAACACGCCCAGCAATATAAATCCCATGTGACTAACGCTGGTATAGGCTACCAGCCTCTTCAGATCCGTCTGTGCAAACGCAAGTTTCGCCCCGTATAAAATACCGGCCACGCCTACAAGCATCGCAAACGGAGCGATGCTGACGGCGGCGTCGGGGAAAAGCGGGATAACGAACCTAAGCAATCCGTACGCACCGGTCTTCAACAATAGTCCTGCAAGGATAAGGCTGCCCGCCGTGGGGGCTTCCGTGTGCGCATCCGGCAGCCAGTTATGGAAGGGTACAGCGGGAAGCTTTACTAGGAAGGCTATCAGGAACCCGCACATTAAAATGACGGCAGTAACGGGGTTTATGTTCGTTCCCAGCAGTTTGATATAATCGAACGTGTAGACTCCGGTGTTGGAACCGTGTATAAAATATAAACCGAGAATGGAAAGAAACATCAGCAACCCGCTGGCCTGGGTAAAAATAAAAAACTTGTAAGCCGCGTAGATCCTGTTCTCGTGTCCCCAAATTCCTATCAGGAAGTACATCGGAATAAGCATCACTTCCCAGAAGAAATAGAACAGGAAAAGGTCCATCGAAAGGAAAACGCCAGTAATCCCTGCGAGTATCCACAAGATGTTAAAGTGGAAAAAGCCCACCTTCTCGTTTATTTCCTTCCATGAAGTAAGCACCGACATCAGCCCCAGGAACATGGTAAGGACAATAAGTATTATACTTAGACCGTCTATTGCGAAGTGGAAATTTATACCGAACTGGGGGACCCATGGAGTGCTGAAGTTTATGAGCCAGTTGGACTTATAACCCATCTGAAGAGTAAAGTTTCCCGATTTCCAGATAACAAGCGAAATAACCAGATCGATAAAAACTGCAGCGAGCGAAATCCAGCGCGACAGCATGGTACTAAATTTACCCGCTATCCATGCGGCTATTCCGCCTGCCATTAATATTATTATCAACCAAACCAAAATCATAAGAAAACCGCAATTGTAATTGTTACAAGCGCGCCGAATACGATGCCGACGGCATACCAGCGCAGTTTACCGTTCTGAGTGCGTACGAAAACGGCATTAGCCCGGCGGTTGAACCAGGCCACTCCTTTGTTCAGTTCGTCGAATATGTCGTTCTTATTGATGTTGGCGAAATAAACAACGGGGGACACAAAAAGCGCATCGTACAGCCGGTCGAA
>JBJKOY010000376.1:0-2559 GCA_046706945.1 Ignavibacteriaceae bacterium
CGGCGACATTAATACGAACAATATCGGCGGCGATGCGGATATTTCGACAAACGGCGGCGATATCGAATGCGGAAATTTCTCCGCCGGCGCCGAACTTAAAACTCTCGGCGGAAGCATTTCCATCGGCAACGTATCCCGCAACCTCAACGCAGTTACAAACGGCGGGGAGATTACTACGGGCGAAATCGGCGGCAAAGCGGATGTAGTTACTCTTGGCGGCGAAATCGATATTAAGAAAGTCGCCTCGAGCGCTACCGTAAAAACGAACGGCGGTAATATTAAGTTGGCGGGATCTACCGGGCCCGTAAATGCGACAACCATGGGCGGAAATATCCAATTATATAATGTTTCCGGCCCGGTCCAGGTAAAAACATTCGCCGGCGATATCTATACGGAATTGGATGCCGTCGGAAATTCTTCAAGCAATATTTCAACATTATCCGGAGATATATCCCTGTTTGTAAGACCTTCAGAAAAAGCAACGATAGATTGTAAAGCGAAGAATCCTTCCTTCGGTTCGGGCGAAAAAGCGGTCGTCTCGGACTTCAGCCCTGAGTCCTATAAAGAGAACAAATATTCCGGCTTTACCGAGGCTTCTTATGATTTAAACGGAGGGGGACAGCAGATTTCCCTCAGCTCCCTTAACGGCAGCATAAAAATCAAAAAACTTAAATAAAAAGATTTGTCCCGGAAGATTATTCCCCGGATTATTCTTCCGGGACAATATTTGCTTATATAATATTTTTCAGGACAGATTAGACGTGCAAAATGCACACTTTGTCGCCTTTATTGAAATAACCGATTGACAATAAGGGCATTCCTTGGTTTTAGGCTCTGCCGCAACCGGTTTTTCTTCTCTATTTTTAATCTCCTGGAAAATTTTAACTATCAAAAATACCGAGAAAGCCACTATTAAAAAACTAACCACGCTGTTTATGAAAAGCCCGTAATTAAAAGTTACCGCACCGGCTTCCGCGGCATCCTTTAAAGTTGCATAAGGTCCGGCCGCCTTCGATCCGTGTTTTAATACGATGAACAATTCCGAAAAGTCGACATTCCCCAGCAGCAATCCTATCGGGGGCATAATTATGTCGTTTACCAGCGACTTAACTATTGTTCCGAAAGCGCCGCCGATGATTATACCTACCGCCATATCGAGTACATTTCCTTTGATGGCGAATTCTTTGAATTGTTTTAACATGTCCGTTACCTTTCATTTTTTGAAACGAGCGTATATTAAATTTTATGAATTAACAAATAACTTCAGGAAAATGAAGATGAAAAGGAAGAGAGGACATTACCGGTAAATTACGCCTGTATGCCTTTCTCCAGGCATTTCTAACGAAATTCCAGGTATTTCGGAAAATATAGGACTTTTATAATCGTTTGGAATATAAGCATTTACGTTTTAATAAACCAGCGGCACAATATTTACTGTACAATAATCAAGAAAATTAAGCACAAAATAATAAAAGTTAAAAAGGAGCGAGTTTATGATAAGGAAAACGGTTGTTCTGGATATTTTAATCGTGTTTTCCGCTTTCTTTTTGTTGATTATGTTCGGATGTAACAGGACGCCTACAGAACCGGTTACCAACGGAACTTCGACGGATAAGCAGGCCATGATGAAAATAGCCGAATCGGATTCCTCAATCGCTTCCTTCCAGCCTAATTACGACGAAGAAAGCGCAATGGATTTATCTACGGACGAAAACGGAAATAAAATCTATCCGGTTAAGTTCGGACAGAAATTAAGACTGGTTTCGCGGAATCTTACGTATACTGTTAACGGCGATACCGCATACGGAAAATATACTCAGGTTTTCGAAGGGGTTTTATATATTGCCGGATCCTTCAGTCCGGATACTCTAATTGCAAACGCATTTATGCAAAAACCTTTCTCAACGATTATTACAAGAAATATTATTTTTATAAGGACGGGAAACTCAGATCAGCCGATACTGAACTGGAAAATCGCTGCGGTTTCACTTCCGGAAGGAGGCACAATGAACTCGAACGTTAAAATCAAAAAGATTATCGTATCCCCGGCAAACGGTGATTCCGTAAGCGTAAACGATCCTAACGACTATTACTTATCCAGAGGCGCGGGCTGGTGGAGAAAGATACCGTTTTTAAAACCTGCCAAGCCGGTAACGGTTCAGGTAGAAGTAAACAGCTCTTATGCCGATACGGATTTTGTAACTCTGACTCACGGAGCGGATTTCAAAGGTTTTCACCGGGAAAAAGTTAAGTTCAATTTGGTCTCTTCCACCCGGACGGCAGACGGCTACGATAAAGTCTACAGCAACACTTTTTATCCCCATAAATTTCCGGGCTTTTTCAATGCAGTAATAAATATTTATTCAAAACAGGAAATATTCGATAACTCGGCCCCCGTGGAAATTGATTCGTGGGGAATACCGTATATAGTCAAATAAATTTTCAATAAATAAAAGAAAGGAATACAGGTATAGAATTCTTTGTGATGTCGGCCGTAATATTTAGATTGAAATTAATTCTATGCAGTATTAAGTTAATCATAATGAAATACTTTAAAAT
>JBJKOY010000377.1:0-59679 GCA_046706945.1 Ignavibacteriaceae bacterium
GCTTCGCTGGGCTTTACAATTACTCTGTCAGCCAAAGGCTTTAAATTTATATTTGCCATCTCTTAACCTCCGATTTATTTTTTTATGGAATTTTGTTAGCACTCCTTAAAGACGAGTGCTAATATAATATTCCTGATAAATTTAGTCAAGATTTAGCCCTTGGCCTTTTGTCGATACATAGCTGAAAAATTTTTGACCGTGTCCCGTATGTGATGCAATTCAAGTAAAAAGGATTTAAAGCCCCCTGAATAAAAAAACCCGCCGGCGGGATTTTTTGAAATTTCGGCACATATTCGAAAAATTTGAATAAAATTTCCGGAATTTGAATTTTCGAGCTTAACTTATTAAATAATTTTACGAAAATAAATCAGAAGATTTGCAGAGTTATGAGAAAATCATTTTTACAGTTAAACCGGTAAATAAAATATGTACAGCGCATTAATAATAGAGGATGATACGACAATCCGTGCAGTGCTCAAAAGGATTATGAGTAAAAAATTCGGGTTTAATATTTATCAGGCCGAAAACGGCGCGGAAGGTTTGAAGGTTCTGCATGAAACAAATCCCGACATCGTATTATTGGATATTACAATGCCTCTAATGAACGGAATCGAGTTTTTGCAAAGAATCAGGCATGAAAACAAATATAAAGACACCCCGGTTTTTATCCTTTCGGCAATTAACGACAGGAAACTCATCCAGCAGATGATCGAACTCGGCGTTAACGATTATATTCTCAAGCCTATGGATATTGAAGTAGTCTACGACCGGATCCAGAATTTTATTAATAGCAAAGTTAAACAGGAATAGGACATTTAATACTATAGTTTCATCCCGCAAGAAAAATTCTCTTTCATAAAACATCAAACTTTCCGCAAAAATCAATACTCCGTCCCTAACATGCATGTCTCCTGTTGTGTTTTCCGGCATATAGAACTTTCCGGTATCTTGGAAATGTAATTTCCTATTTTTATTTTCACCTTGAAAAATTCGGAGAGCAGCGTTTATAGAATATTGTTAAAAGTTTTCTTCCGCGGATCCTGTATAATCGTGAAGAGATGCTTTTAACATTATTTTGAGCGCTGCTTTTTTATTTATACTCAAAAGGAGAGGGAATGGATACAATTGAAGATAGGGGAAATTCCATTAATACTTGCGATCGATTCGCAAAGAGCAAAAATGAAAAATCTAATTTCAAGTTCATGTTCAAGTTCATGTTCAAGTATAGGGTCAGCCGGCTGCGTTTTCCGGTTATATTTTTATTCTCGGCGCTTTTTATAAATCAAATGTACGCCGGCAGCGGTTCCGGCAATCTGTACTTGGGGCAAAAAATATCTGAAGCATATAAATCGATTAATGAATTATCTCCGCCTCCTTTCGAAGACTCTCTGAGTTCAAACTTGCTGCTGCCTGCTCCCGAACCGAAACTGCTGCCCAAACGAATGAGCTTTATGGAAAAATTCCTGTGGGGCGAAAACGGCATGGTTAGAAAGACAGGTTTGCTGCCTGAATTAACGCCTGATGAAAGAATACACGAACTTCATATAAGAAGGACAATGCTTACTGCCCATCAGATAGGCGGATTTACTACCCTGGCATTGATGCTGTCCGCAGCTTATTTCGGACAAAGAGTAATTGACGGGAACAGGCGTATGGGAGATATACATCAAATTTTGGTTACCGCAACCATGATTTCATACGGAGCCACGGGACTGCTTGCAATATTATCCCCGCCTCCTTTAATAAGGCGCAACGAAGGGGGAACCGTGGTAATTCACAAAACTTTAGCATGGATTCATTTTGCCGGTATGATAATTACCCCCATCCTCGGGTCGATGATAGGGGGCAGAAGGCATTTTAACATAAGCAAGGCGCATTTCCACCAAATAGCCGGTTACATTACTACTGCTGTCTTTACGGCATCGGTGCTGGTCATAACATTTTAAAGCGGAGGAAGACAATGAAACGTAAAATATCATATATTTTTCTTTTGGTTTATTTACCGGGCGTCTTTTTGTTTTCGCAAACACAAAAAATGGAATCGGTAAAAGGAGAGTCGTATATAACTTATAAAATAACCCATCCGCTTCACGAAGTAACCGCAAAGAGTACCGATGCTTACTGCGTAATACTTGCCGACGTACCTCAAAAAATAATCAAAGAGGTTGCCGTCCAGGTGGATGTAACTTCGTTCGACAGCGGAAATTCAAACCGGGATTCCCACGCTATGGAAACTGTTAACGCTATAACCTACCCGGCCGCGCGTTTTGTAAGCTCTTCAATAAATCCCAAAGGCGACAGCCTTGTTGTCAACGGGCAATTGACTTTTCACGGGGTTACAAAGGATATTTCGATTGAAGTGTATCCGGACTGGATGAAAAACAGTCTTGTAGTTACCGGAGAATTTAACATAAGCTTAACGGCTTTTAAAATTCAACGTCCTTCGCTGTTTTTAATCCCGATAAACGATAAATGCGAGTTCACCTTAAAACAAGTTTTTAATCTGTAATTAACTATTTGCGGCCGGGCCGGGAAGATGTATTCTTATAATATCCAGCAGGTCCCTTGGCTGAAATGGTTTGGATAAATAATCCGTGAATCCTTGTGATAAAAATAATTCCTTATCGCCTTTCATGGCATATGCGGTCATCGCGATAATCGGAACTTTATCAAAGCCGGGCAAGCCGCTTATTTTTTTAGAAGTTTCGATGCCGTCTATGCTTAAGCCCAATCCGATATCCATAAGGATTAACGAGTATGAATTCTTCGACGCTAATTCGATGGCTTTATCCCCGTTCGGCGAGGTGTCGAAATCATAATATTTCCCAAGAATTTGTTTTACGTATACAAGTGTAATTTTATCGTTATCTACGACCAGAATCCTTTCGGAAGATTTGGCCGCAGCCGGCGCAGGGCTTTCAGTTTCCGGTTCGCCGTCAGTATCGTCCGTACCGGATTCCGCAGTTTCGGCTGTAAATAAAAGGGTAAAGACGGATCCTTTGTCTACCTCGCTTTCCACGAATATTTTACCGCCTAATAATTCGACGGATTTCCTCGTAATCGTAAGTCCCAATCCGGAACCCTCGTAGCCCCTGTTAATCCCTTCGCTTACCTGCCTGAATTCTTCAAAAATAATTTCATGATATTTTTCCGGGATCCCTATCCCCGTGTCGATAACTTTTATTTTAGCCCGGGGAATGTTCTCCGTCAATTCGATTTCCGATTCAACGGTAACGCCGCCCTCTTTCGTAAATTTCAGTGCATTGTTGATAAGGTTGTCCAGTATCTGTGTAAGTATTTTTTCGTCAAGCCTGCAGAAAATTTTTTTATTTTTAAACGTATAGTTCAAATAAAGATCCTTGTTCTTCGCGTATCCTTCGAAATTATTTACGACATTAATTATAATTTTATTAATATCTATTATTCCCATCGATATCTCTTCCAGGTTTGACTCGATACGCGAAAGGTCAAGCAAGAAATTCAGCGTTTTCATCAATCTGTCGGCGCTGTATTTTATATTCATTACCATTTCCAGGTACTCCGGGTTCTCCAGTTCATCCCCCAGAATCTCAGAGTATCCCAGGATCCCTATCATTGGGGTTCTCAATTCGTGGCTCATATTGGCGAGAAAATTCGATTTTAACCTGTTCATTTCCTCGGCCTTCTCCTTTGCGGCCAGCAGTTCTTCCTCTCTATTTTTCAAAGCTTCCAGAGCTTCGGTTCTGTGTTTTTCGTTTTCCAAGTACTCAAGAGCAAATGAAATATCGGACGCCATTTCATCCAGTAATTTTATTTCTTCGAAATCAAAGAAGTTGATTTCATCGGAATAAAAGTTAATAACTCCTATCGTGTTATCGAAAACAACTATGGGAAAAGCGGCGGACGATCTGTAATTGTTTTTAATGGCATTTCCTCTCCAGGGGACCATACTGTTATCCGACAATATATCGTTGCATATCTGGTGAACACCGGTCTTTATGCATTTCCCGGTCGGCCCGGAACCTCTTGCAGGATCGTCCAAGGAAATATTCAGTTTCTCAAGGTAATCGCCGAAGTATCCGCTTTGGGCGGCTACCGATACGGAATATGTTGCTTCATCATAAATACCTACCCATACCATCCTGAATTTGCCGTCTTCCACCGCAATCGAACACATCTGGTCAAGGATCCGGTCTTTGTCGTGTACCCGGACAATTACCTGGTTGGTATTGCTTAAAACTGCGTAAATTCTGTTCAATTTTTCCAGTTTATTCTGATAACTTTTTCGTTCGGTAATATCCCGGCTGCTGCTTTGAAAGAATTTTTTCCCCTCCATTTTCAGAACTCTTAAAGTTTCTTCAACCGGGAAAACTTTATTGTTTTTTCCCGTGTGAAAAGTTTCAAATATTACTTCGTCCGATATTTCGGCATCGTTAAGCCGTTTTTCCAAATCTCCCGATACCTCGGGCGGTCTTAATTTTTTAATTGACATTCCCCTCAATTCGTCTCTTCCGTAACCGTAAATTTTAACCGCGGCATCATTAGCTAATATTATTTTGCGATTTTCGTCGATCAGGAGGAATATGTCGCCGGAATATTTCATCAGGTAATCAAAATGCTTTATTAGGGCCTGCTTCTCGAGTCGCGATTCCAACTCCATTTTTTCCGATTTGGATTTGTGGAATTTCCAGATCAGGATGTTTGATATTACGGCGAGTATTAACAGGAATAAGATGACGGAATAAAAAAGTACGGCTTTCTGATATAGGGGATCATAAATCTCATCCCTATCAACCTGCGAAATAATAAACCAATTTGTGTTAGGGATCCTTCTTAAATCCGCCAGAACCGGCGATCCGTTGTAATCCGTACCTTCGAAAATGCCGTTTAAACCGGATGCCGCATGCGATATGATGCTCGACCCGCTCCCATTTATCGGAACTCTTAGAGTCAACGGCTCAGCGGACCTGAATTTTAAACGGCTTAAATAAGCAGCGTAATTTCCGTTAAGGCGTATAATATAAGTTTCCCCGGTTTTACTGTTGGTAGGCCAGCGGCCGATTAAAGAAAAGAAATTTTCATTAGGATTTATTTTTAAGATTAATATAACCGGACCCGTTGCGTATCCGTTGTTCTTAAAGGTTACGGGTATATAATAATTTAACGATATTTCATTTGTTAGGGTATCTCTTCTTAACCGGGAAAATAAGATTTTGTTTTCATTCAGGGAAGATAAAGCTTCACTAACAACAGATTTATTTATTTTTATTAATTTGCCGGAATAAGAAAATAACTGTCTGCCGCTTGTATCGATGCAGTAAATATCGGCGTAATCGTGGATCTCTTTAACCGGTTTAAGATCGGATAGCAATTTCTCCGAATTTTTTTTATCAGCAGGGTATCTTAAATATTCTGCCAGGTCGGTTTCTAAATCCGGATTTTCGCGCAGTAATTCGGCGTCCCTATTTCTATCGTTTAACCAGGCCGTAATGGAATTTACTTTGAAACCGGATATCGCGGACAGCTCGGCGTAAATTTCGTTTTTTATATTCTTCTTCTCTTCTTCGTAAAGAATAATTCCTATATAAATAGTAACGGATGAGAAAAGTAAAAAAAATACGGCGAGTTTAATAATTATATTATCGTTCCCTTTTAATGAATTCATAAAGATTCATCTTTCAGGCTTTGAAGAAAATAAAGCAATTATTTGTAAAAGTAAAGCGGTAATTATAACGAAACATAAAGGAAATATTGAGGCTTATAAGCGGTGAATGAAAATAGTCTAATAAATATAAATTGACAATAAAAAAGCTGCTTAAAGTATTAAGCAGCTTTTTTTTAAGTTATTAGAGATTTTTTAATCATTCCAAATTGAAAAGCAATCCGACTGTAAATACAACGAAATTGCTCTTCAAACCGTCGGTGCCGGGTAATTTTTTGAAATCATAGTTTAAAAAAACATACCTGACGTCGCCGGTGAGTACGGTGCTCGGATTATCTGTGTTCTGGCTCAAAGGTATCTGGACGCCGCCTCCGAAATGCCAGCCGAATTTTTGTTCCGTTGCACTGTACGAATCAAGGTCAAGCAGAGAATGGTTATACTTAATAGAAGTATTGTACCATCCTGCACCTATTGCTCCGTATGCGATTTTGATCGGATAGATTAGTGCGGTAACCATAACCGGCCAGCTTGTTACGGTAATATTGCCGTGATCATAGTCTTCTTCTCTGTAATTAATCGAACCTTCCAATCCGAAAGAAGGCGATAACATGGTACGAAATGCCCCCCCGATCATTGCCTTTCCGTTATCCGCGTCTGTTGCCCTGTACCAGCCGACCTGGGGACCCAGATAGGACTGAGCATACGCAAGGCATGATAACCCGATGACGGCAACGACTATTAAGAGCGATTTCTTACACATAGTATTTCTCCTTATTGTTCATAGCATTATTGCTATAAGAAGTAACAATTTTTATTGATAATTATAGGTGATAATTATAACAAGCAGGTATTTGGTGTGAAGACCTTCATTAAGGAATTTATCCTTTTTATTTCAAAATAAATTTTCCTAAATCGAAGAGGATTAACAAAAAGTCCATTTCCAATCTTAAAATGCCATTTTCTGTGAATTTAAAAGATATTTTAAATTTATAAAATATTACCAATCTTCATGACAATGCAAAAATAAATTAACTTGACGCTTCTTACATGAATTTAATTTTTAATTTTTGCCTTTCTCAGAAGCAATGAATTCGATACAACGCTTACCGAACTGAAAGCCATAGCCGCCGCAGCATAAATCGGGTTCAAAAATCCGAGAGCAGCGACGGGGATGCCTATTACATTGTAAATAAACGCCCAGAATAAATTCTGCTTTATCGTTCTCAATGTTCTGCCGGAAAGTTTTATCGCCTGAACAACTCCGAGAAGATCTCCTTTCATCAGCGTGATGTCCGATGATTCTATTGCGATATCGGTTCCCGTACCTATTGCAATGCCTATATCGGCCTGTGCGAGTGCCGGGGAGTCGTTTATTCCGTCACCCACCATTGCTACGAACTTCCCTTCGCTCTGTAATTTTTTGACATGTTCCGCTTTATCCTGCGGCATTACTCCCGCAATAACCTTATCTATCCCGGCATGTCCTGCAACAGCCCGGGCGGTTTTTTCGTTATCGCCGGTTATCATGATGACCTCAATATTCTGCCTTTTCAACAATGAAACCGCACGGGGAGAATTTTCCTGGATCACATCGGCAACCGCAATTACCCCTGAAAGCTCGCCGTTAACCGAAATAAACAAAGGCGTCTTACCTTCCTCCGAGAGTTGTTCCGCAATTTTTTCTGCTTCAGCGGTTTTTACCGCATAATTTCCCATCATTTTTAGACTGCCGACGGCGACCGCATTTTTGTCTACAACTCCCGTTAAGCCCAACCCCGTAACAGAGTTGAATCCTTCAACATCGCCCGGCTCCAGTTTCTTTTCTTTGGCATAATCGATAATTGCCTGCCCAAGAGGATGCTCGGATTTTTTTTCGATTGAGGCCGTTAACCTTACGAGATATTCTTCATTAATTCCGTTAATTGTTTTTATATCCGTTACTTTAGGTTTTCCGACGGTAACTGTGCCTGTTTTATCCAGAATTACAGTATCTATTTTATTTGCTCGTTCAAGACTTTCCGCATTTTTAATTAATATCCCGTTGTTTGCTCCCAATCCCGTTCCTACCATAATAGCCGTCGGGGTTGCTAATCCGAGAGCGCAGGGACACGCAATAACGAGGACCGCTATAAAATTAATCATCGAAAATATGAACGGGGCTCCCGCGGCGAAGTACCAAATTAAAAATGTTACCGAAGCTATTCCGATGACAACCGGAACGAAAACCGATGCTATCTTGTCGGCGAGGCTTTGAATGGGGGCTTTAGAGCCCTGGGCGTTTTCAACGAGTTTAACTATTTGAGCTATAACCGTATCTTTGCCCACCGCAGTGGCCTTGAAATCGATGCTTCCGTTCTTGTTAATCGTACCGCCTATAACTTTATCGCCGACATTCTTTTCGACGGGTAAGCTTTCACCCGTTACCATCGACTCGTCGATGCTCGTTATGCCCTTTATTATCAGGCCGTCTACGGGAATCTTTTCTCCCGGCCTTACGATAACCACGTCGTCTTTTATTACTTCGCCTACCGGCAGATCTTTTTCGGAGCCGTTTCTGATGACCCTGGCCATTTTAGGCTGCAGTCCGATGAGCTTTTTAATAGCATCCGAAGTCTTATCTTTTGCTTTTGCTTCAAGAACCCTGCCCATCAGAATTAATGCTATGATCATCGCAGAGGTATCGAAATAAACATTTCCTGCGGAACCGGCAGACGAAAGAAGTCCGGGAAAGAGCACCGCAATCGTGCTGTATACATACGCGGTACCGGTGCCTACAGCAACAAGCGTGTTCATATCGGCAGAAAAATGTTTAAGTAATTTCCACGAAATAGTAAAAAATCTTTTACCTGAAATAAAAACTACCAAGGTAGTCGCGAGGAATAAAATTCTATCTATGTACTCCGCAGATATCGGAATTAATCGGTGGAACCATACGGCGGAGTTCGCCATACTTAAAAACATTATAGGTACTGCCATAACCGCCGCAAAGATAAATTCCTTTTTAAGCCGCAAATATGATTCCTTGCCTGACAAATCATGCCCGGCTGCTTCAACAGTCCGTATCTCTTCCCGGCCTTCTTCTTCCTTCGGAGCAATTAATTTATAACCGGCGTCTTCTACAACTTCGCTCAGTTTTGTCAGATCGGCTTTCCCTTCGTCGAAAGTAAGAGTGACCGTCTCGGTAGCAAAGTTAACATTCACTCCGTCCACGCCTTCCACTTTCTTAATAGCCTTTTCAACCCTAGCAACACAACTGGCGCAAGTCATCCCTTCTACGGGCAGCGTTAATGTTTTTATTTTATCAGCATCCATGACAAATACCTTTTTTTTGATCCTTAATCAATAACAGCATACGGCGGGAAAGAATTTAAATTATCCTTTATCGCTTACGCTTATATCCTTCCGCCTTAAGCCAATTTAACAACCTTATACCCCGCTTCTTCTACCGCCGACTCCAGATCGCGTTGGTTAACCGTATTTTCGTCGTATTCCACTTTTGCACTTCCTATCTGAACGTCGTTAACCTTTACGGTCTCAAGTTTGCTTAATTCCTTTTTTACGGCCATCACGCAATGATTGCATGACATCCCTTCGATTTTTAATTCACTGGTTTTCATTTTCAAGATCCTTATAAATTAATTAATAATTCTAAGTTGCATAACAAAAATAATCAGATAAATATATCGATGCGTTATATAATTTTAATAAAATGTTATAATATATTAATATTCTTGACCCTTTTGACTTATAGGGCTTGAGGCTGGAGGGAGAAATAAATTTCATATGAGGCAAGTCTATCGCCGTAATAAGCAGTAAGGTTATCCGGTATGCCGTATAATGTGCCCTGGGCCCCAAAAGCCAGGTCTAAGTTGTCCGGCAGCAAGAATTTTTTGGCTATTCCCAGGGTAAATTCCCCCAGCCAAAATTTCTGATTTAAATTTTTCGTTATTCCCAATTCGCCGTCGGTTTTTTGAACAAATTCGGCTCTAGCATACACGGCAAATGCGGAAAAATCAAGCGTGGATTCAGACAGGAAGCTTTCGGACCTTCCTATTAAATTCTGATTATTTTCGCCCCATATAAACGAGGAAGCCCAGGCAGCGTTATTATTCAGCCTGGTATTGTAGATTGCCGAGGCTGTAGTCCTTATTATTCGGTTGCCCAGTTCGTACGGATCTTTAATATTTCCTGAAGATAATTGAAAAGAAAGCGTAGGAACCGGGTTATATGATATTCTGCCTCCGTAGGAATTAAGTTTCGGTTTGTCGAAACCGTAACTGTTCCCGTCAGGCTGAGAGCCGTTAAAAACCGAACCTTCCAGCTTAATATTATTATATACCATGCCCAATGTTACGACGCCGAAAGACACGCGGGAAGCGTCCTGCCATTGCAGACCTATGGGAGCATCGGGAATATATTTTGCGGATTGTCTTGAGTAGAACGCCGGGGGGCCGACGGCCGGTTCTCCGGGATACCCGAAGTAAATATAAAAGGATGAATTTCGAGTAATTTTACCGCTGAAAGCTGCCGATAATTCGCTTATAAAATCATCGGGATGCTGCCTGTCGACCGAAGGGATGCTGTTGTAGACGGAACCCGTTTGAAACAACAGGGGATAACCGTTTCCGCCTTCGGTTATTCTTTCTGCGCTAAGAATAGCTCTTATCGCTAATTGATTATCCTGTCCCAAGTCTGTCTGCGCCTGCCCCATTATCCAGTCCGGCGCGTCCCACAACGAGCTGCCGCGCTTGCCCGCCTGATGCGTATACCTGGGGAAAACCGCGCCCCTGAAATAGAACGACCAATTACTCGAGTTAAAAATTAAATAAGGCGGAGCCGAACTTTCCGGCTGCCAGCTTGTGCCGGATCCCTGCATCGATAAAGGGATATTTATTAGTATCGAATTGTCGTTTTCAGCTTCCGTATTTAAATATTCCTTCGGCGGCCGCCTTAATGAAGGGTTCATTCTTTCCTTTTTTCCCCGGCTTGAATGTATGTTCTTAAGGAGGCCGACCGTTTTGCCGTTTTTTTCTATTGTATCGTTTTTAATTTCTATTAGGGTATCCGGAAGGGAAAGTTTTAATCTGAATTTATAATGACTTTTTTCCCTGCGGACTGATAAAGAATCTTTTGTTAAATGCGGGCTTAGATTTAAACTCCGGGCGGTCAACGAGGATGAGATCAGCGCTGTAAATATCAGTACAAGATAAAGGGAACCGGGTTTTTTAATATACGGCATAACGGTAATACGCAAAAAATCTTTCTCTTTTCAAGGCATATGCTTTTATTTCAAACAATCTCAAGTCGTTATAAAAATAACAAACGTATCTCCGAACTTGTGTGACTTGGGAATTAGATTTGTATGTTTAACTTTGGTTAATCTTATCCAGAGGTTTTCGTGTATTCTCTGTCATATTTTTAAACCTGCTTGCCGTAAGCCCGGTGATCTTTTTGAATTGATTGGAGAGGTGCTGAACGCTGCTGTATCCCAGTCTGTAGGCGATCTCGCTTAAGGTAAGTTCGCCGTATTTAAGGAGCTCCTTCGCGCGTTCGATTTTTTCAAGAATGATGTACTGTTCAATAGTTATATTTTCCACGGAAGAAAACAAATTGCTTAGGTAGTGATAGTCCAGACCTATTTTTTCGACGATATATTCCGAATATTTTTCGTGAGGAGGATTTTCCTGTTCGTCCCTTCTTACAAGTTCCAAAATTAATAATTTTATTTCCTCAATGATCTTTGCTTTTTTATCTTCTATCAATTCGAAACCGTTTTCCTCCAGGGCCTTCCTGATTTTGTCCAGCGGTAATTCTTCTTTATTCCCGGTTACTTCAGCTTCGCCCAGCCTTACATTTCTCACGTCAAGACCCAGTTTCGTCAACTCTTCTTTTACTACCTTGATGCATCTGTTGCAGACCATATTTCTTATTAGGAGTACAGTGGTATCCATTTTTCCGCCGCAATTTTGTTAAAATTGTTATTAATATACCAAATATCCGGAAAAACATTTATGATGTCATACATTTTACAACAGCCTGTCTAAAATCAGTTTAATTGTAGTTAAAATAACTACCGTGATAAAAATCGGTCTGATGAATTTTGCCCCTTTTTTAATTACCAATCCGGATCCAATCTTTGCTCCCAAAATTTGTCCGGCAGCCATTGAAATTCCTGCCGCAAATATAATATTGCCCGATATCATGAAAAGTAAAAGGGAAGTAATATTGCTGGTAAAGTTCATTACCTTGGTATAGCCGGTAGCTTTAACAAAGTTGAATCCCAGTCCGGCAACAAATGCAAGAGCCCAGAAAGAGCCTGTTCCGGGTCCGAAAAATCCGTCGTAAAAACCCAGAGTCAGACCGAAGATAAGATAAAATACTATGGATGAAAATCTTGATCTTCCGTCAATTTCCCCGATCGCCGGTTTGGCGAAGGTATATATTATAATTCCTACAAGGAGGAAAGGTATAAGGTAATTCAGCAGGGACGACGATATATGCTGAACAACCGTAACTCCCGCTGCGGCGCCTGCAAAAGTAAAAATTATTCCCGGGACGGCCTTCTTTAACTCCACGCCGCCCTTTTTTACATAATAATAAGATGCGGTAAAACTCCCGAAGCTGGACTGGAATTTATTGGTGCCAAGGGTTTCGTGCGGCGGAAACCCCAGACTTAAAAGTACCGGGATGGTTATTAGTCCTCCGCCTCCGGCTATCGAGTCGATTAACCCTGCGGTTAAACCGGTTAAAAACAAAACGGGATATAATACTGCTGGCGGCGGCATCGGCTGGGCTAGGTATTTACGGAACAATTGTCGCAGTTGCGGCACTGCGGTTCGTCTTTAAATCCGAAATAATCCGAAATATACACTCTCCTGCATTGTTCCGTTTTAAAATAGTTAACTACGGCCAGAAGTTTTTTATTGTCGCTTAAAAGCTTATCGTTAAGTCTTTTTTCGTCTTCGAGTTCCGGGGGCAATTCGCCCGTGATCGCCAGATCGTTGTTTGTTATCGAACCTTCTACCGTACCGTACCTTTCCAGCATACCCAGAGCGGTCTCGATCCTGAAGTCCCTTTTATTCTTGAAATTCATATGTTCGCGAAGATATTCGAGTCCGTCCGGCGCATTAACAAGGGAAAGATCTCTTTTCAGCAAATCGTATAGCGCGGAATAAAAATCGACGCCGGGGTTCGACCATTTTATGAATTCCATCTGGGTGTACAGGTCGTCCTGGTGATATAAAAGAAGACAAAGCGAATCTTTCCCGTCCCTGCCCGCGCGGCCGATTTCCTGGTAATACGCTTCGACCGAAGACGGCACCTCCGCGTGAATTACATATCTGATGTCCGGTTTGTCTATTCCCATGCCGAATGCGTTTGTGGCCAGTACGAGCTTGTTGTTTCCGTTAATGAACTCATGCTGCATTTGTTTCCGCAACTTGTCATTCAGCTTCCCGTGATAAATCTTATGCTTGATGCCTTTATCGGATAAAAGCCGGGAGTATTTTTCCAGCGTTTGAATCAGGGAAAAATAAATAATTCCCGAGCCTGGGTAATTCTTTATTACCGAAATTATTTTCCCGAGTTTTTCTTTTTCGTCGAAAATATCCTCCGCCTCAAGCCTCAGGTTGGGTCTTTCTATTCCCTGGTGAAAAACTTTGACATCTTTATCATTAATGTTCAATTTCTCTATTATATCTTCCTGTACCTCGCGGGTAGCGGTAGCGGTCAATGCAACGGTCAAAGGATTATTTAAAATTTTTCTGAACTCTCCCAGTCTCGAATAATCAGGTCGGAAATCGTGCCCCCATTCCGAGATACAGTGGGCTTCGTCCACAGCGAACAGCGATATCTCGGCCCTTTTTATTTTTTCAATGAAATCCTTTTTTCTGAATCTTTCCGGCGTTACGTATAGAAGTTTCAAACTTCCTTTTACGAAGCAATCAAGCCTTTCTTCCCGTTCCGGCCTGGATAAAGTGGAATTAATAAAACCGGCCGGAATATTTTTCTTCTTTAACGCATCAACCTGATCCTGCATCAATGCTATTAATGGACTTACGACCAGGGTGCCGCCTTCAAAATACAATGCAGGTACCTGGTAACAAAGAGATTTACCTCCGCCGGTAGGCATAAGGACAAGGCAGTGTCCCCGTTCTTCGGTAAGCCTTTTTATTATGTTTTCCTGTTCCCCCCTGAATTTATCGAACCCGAAATAATTATTTAAAATGTCGATTTGTTTTAGCATTTTTACGGTTGATTTGCGGTTATTTTATTTAAAAAACAGGTTACAAAGATAACCATATTGTATAATTAAATGCGAACTTATGAGGGAAACCACAAATAAGGCGCAACCTAAGGCTGACTCAAAATAAGAATAAAACAAAATATTCTATTCTCTTCATTCGTATGCTCAGATAATTGTGTTATTAATTGAGATGTAATAATTATCTTCATAAATAATTGTGATTAAAAGTATTGTGATTAACTGCGTGATTACTGATTTTAAAGTGATACATATATTTTGAGGGAAGGGAATAAGTAAACGGGTACAGTTAAATTAAAATAACGGAGGATTAATGAAACTCACAAAAAATGTGTCGCTGTTTTTTCTGGTTTTTTTTACGGGATGTTCTTCGCTGATATTGAAACCGGCCGATTTTTCCTGGCCCGTAGAATCTGTAGAAAAAGTAGCCGACAACGGTAATATAGATATTGCGCGTTATTCCATTTCCTTCAACGCTATGAATCTTTTTTTGACGGAAACCGGCGATTCGCTGGCGTACCGCAACCAAAAATTAAGCGTCATCAGGAATACCGCGGGTTATTATTTTATGACGGCAAACAACTTTAAGAATGTTTATGTATTTGCGGTGGACGCCGGGCAACTTAAACTGGATAATAAAATAGAGATATCCGATACTACTCGTATGCAAAACCCGGCATTCAACCAAAGACCTCCTTATATTCAGCTTGTATACGGCAACAGTTCGGTTTATTTAACCGAAAAAGGAATTCATAAAGAGGAGGGTAAAAAATGAAAAAATTAAATTTATTTTTGTTTACGGCTTTTATCGTATTGATGTTTTCATACCAGATCAAAGCACAGCAGGATTATGAAATAGTTCAAAACTTTAAAGCCAAATATCATCAGCTGGAAGATTCGATAAAAACAGCAAACAGCTTAACTAAACTTGATACCTTACAATCGGAAATCGACGCGCTGCGGACGGAGTATCAGGCTCACGAAGAGCTTCTTAATAAAAGTCTTTATCCGAACGATTTCAATTCTTCGATGAATAATCTTGAGAACGCGTTAAACGTAAGAAGAGGCGACTATACTCAAATAACGTCCCTCCAGACACAGGTCTCCGGATTTAAAATACAGATAGATTCACTTAACAAGAAAAATGTCGACCTGTTCAATCAGATCCAGACTCTTCAGGAAGAAACAGCGGCGAATAAGATCACCATATCCAAATTGAAAAAATCCGTCGACGCGTTAATGTTTTCTCTCCACAGAAGAGACAGGCTGGTAATGACGATGCTGGACAGCCTCTTGCCTCCAAGCGTGAGGGAACACGGCAAGCTTACGCAGAACGAGAAACAAAATCTTTATGCCAAAGAAAAGAAAAACGATGTGCTCAAGAACGTTGAAACGGCGATCGACGATAACATCAAGTTTCTTGAGATGACCAATCTTACTCCCGGCGATTTAAGTTCCATAAAGAAGCAGGAAGAGGATTTCCAAAAACTCTGGCAGGGAGTGGGGCCGGAAATAGTTGATGTATATACTTCCCGGAAAAAAAGCGCCGGCGAATTGCAGAATATCGAAATGAAGTTCGCCCGCTGGAACAGCGCTATTACGCAGGAGGCATGGAACTCGATCAGACATAATTTTGCTTCATACGGAATAAACCTCAGCAGGTTTTCCGACGGCCAGGGATTTATTGCAACTTTGAATTCTTACATCAACGATCAAATTCAAAGCGCAAATTTAAATAAAGACCAAGCCGAAGATACATTTAAAGCATTTACGGACAGCGTTTGGCTGAAAACGGTAAAACCGGATTGGATTCCGTACTTAACGGAAAATAAAATGTTATCCGATACTTCCGTGAAATCGGTAGACGCTAAAATAGCTCAGTGGAAATCGATTGTGGAGCCCGGAGGATTTAATTGGCTTTATATAATCGTTGCGGTGTTAATTATCCTGATAGTGATACTGCTTGTACGTTCAGGATCTTCTATGAAAAAATCCAAGAATGACACCGTTTAAAACATGAATTAGCAAACATCCGGTTTCGAAATTATCCGAAGCCGGATGTTTGTTTTTCCTCATACCGGATAATCAGCTCTTTTTGTTCTTCTCTAAAAAAGGCGTCAGCAGATCGATGGGAACCGGGAATATCGTAGTTGAATTTTTTTCCGAAGCTACCTCTGCAAGAGTCTGCAAAAATCTCAACTGGACGGCTACCGGATATTCACCGATCACGTTCGCGGCCTCGGCCAGCTTCTGGCTTGCCTGAAATTCGCCTTCCGCGTTTATAATCTTTGCGCGTCTCACTCTTTCCGCTTCTGCCTGTCGCGCTATCGCTCTCTGCATTTCAATTGGAAGGTCAACCTGCTTGACCTCGACTACTGATACTTTTATTCCCCATGGTTCGGTTTGTTCGTCTATTATCTGCTGAAGTTCCTGGTTTATTTTATCCCGTTCAGCCAAAAGTTCGTCAAGCTGCGACTGCCCCAGTACGCTTCTTAAGGTCGTCTGTGAAATTTGCGAAGTCGCGGAAAGGTAATCTTCAACTTCTACTACTGCTTTCTCAGCGTGCACAACCCTGAAATAAACCACCGCATTAACCTTAAGCGAGACGTTGTCCTTGGTTATAATATCCTGCGGCGGAACGTCCATTACGATGGTTCTCAAGCTGATGCGCACCATTTTATCCACTATGGGTATAAGGAAAATCAATCCCGGACCTTTAGCGTCTATTAAGCGTCCCAGTCTGAATATTACTCCCCGCTCGTATTCTCTTAATATTTTAATCGAATTATAGAGGATAATTAATATAAAGAAAAACAATACGGCCAGATATATGGAAATTTCTTGCATTTGAGCCTCCTTTCGATATAAAGAACGGCGGATTAATTCACGCTTTTTTTACTTTTAACGTCAAATTTGAAATACCCGTTGCTATAATTTTATCTCCCTTTTCTATTTTCCCCTCTGCGGATTCCGCTTTCCATATTTCTCCGTGGATTTTCACTTTACCCTTAAGATCCAGGTCAGTTATTGCTTGACCTTCAAGATTTATTAAACCTTCCAGCCCGGTAGCAGGTTTTCTCAACTGGGCTCTTATACCCATCCCGATTGCGAAGGAGAAAAATAGTACGGTAACAATAACAACGCTTAAAATTACCTGCCATGATATCTGCGCTACCTGGAAGGCAGAATTGATCTTAATAAGCATCATGGAACCGAGCGTCAGGGAGATGATACCGCCTATTGTAAGCAGACCGTGACTGGTTATTTTTATTTCAAGAATAAATAATATCATTCCGAATATTATCAGAGCAAGTCCGGCATAATTTATCGGCAGCGTATTAATCGAATAAAAAGCCAGTATTAAACTTATAACGCCTACCACTCCGGGCAATATTGCGCCGGGGTTGTACAGCTCGAATAAAATCCCGTAAAATCCTAGTATGAAAAGTATGTAAGCAAAATTCGGATCGCTTAAGATGCTTAATAATTTTTGAATAAAGTCCATCCCGAGATATTCAATTTTTGCATCATCCGTTTTTAACGCGAAAGTCCCTGTTTCGGTACTGACGATTTTCCCGTTTAACCGGATCAGAAGGCTGTCTAAGCTAGGTGAGATAAGATCTATTACTCCTTTTTTTAATGCTTCGGCTTCGGTAATTGAAATGCTTTTCCTAACGGCTTGTTCCGCCCATTGTACGTTCCTTTTTCTTTTTTCGCTGATTGATCTTATAAATGCCGCGGCGTCGTTGGTAGCTTTTTCTGTCATAGTGGAGTCCATCTGCCCTTGGAGAGAAACCGGGTGAGCGGCTCCGATATTTGTTCCCGGCGCCATGGCCGCTATATTGGCCGCCATTGTTATGAAAACCCCTGCGGATGCCGCCCTTGCGCCGGGGGGCCAGACATACACCACGATAGGAATTGGGGATTGAAGAAAACCGGACACGATTTTTCTAGTGGATTCCAGAAGACCGCCGGGCGTATTAAGCCGCAGTATAAGGCAGCGCGAGTTGTTTTCAATTGCCTTCTTTATTCCGTAATCGATGTAATCCGAAGCGGCGGGATTTATGGCTCCGTCTAAAGTAAGTACGGTAATGTTATTCGGTTCGCGGCCGTGCTGCATCGCAAGAAAGGAAACAAAGAGTAATAGCAAAGGAAAACTTTGCATATCCTTTACGCTTTTGTTTAAGATAAGTTAGCCAATTTTTATCAGCTAAGCAATATTAATTTACCCGGTTTACCGGAAATGTTTTCTTTGCGCTGTCCGTTTAATATGCCGGAGCTGATAAATATCCTGCGACGGCATTTATTTAATTTTGGATTCGTTTAACACGGGCTCTATGTATTCGGTGGATGTTTTATATTCCAGTAATTGCTCGAGTTTCTTTTTCAGTTCTTCTTTGGCGGGCTGGGACTGGGAGAGAATATTTTTATATTTTGCGAAATCGAAAACCTTTATGTCGAATATATCCGGTCTAATATAAATATCCGGATTTATAAATTTTATTTTTTGCTGACTTATAGAATTTTGCATTATCTGGTAAGTAGTAAATACGGATTCGAAAGTAGGCGGAATATCCGTATCGTTTTTTGTCCTTTGGGTTGTTACGTCGACTGCAACGGTAATATCGCATTCGCCGAGAAGTATATCGTAAGGCAGCGGATTGACCGCTCCGCCGTCAATCAGGATTTTTTTATTTATTCTAACCGGAGTGAATAAACCCGGCAGACAGTAACTTGCTCTTATAGCGGGGACAAGTTTCCCTTTTTGCAGAATTACCTCTTCTTTTTTCCAATAGTCTGTGGCAACAATTTTAAGAGGGGTTTTCAATTCTTCGAAAGTATTGGCTTTGAGGTTGGTTTCCAAAAGATTCTGTATTTTTTCGCCTTTTATAAAGCCTGACTTCAGCAGCTGGATATCGAACATTGTAAGCATTCTTATAATATCCGATTTCATAAAGAAGTCAGAGAGCTTGCCGCTGTTGGGGAAAATTAAGCTTTCCAAAATTTCCAGCATTTGCTTCGAGCCGTATCCGTCAGCATAAAACGCTCCGACAATAGCTCCTATACTCGATCCGGAAATAACGCTGGGTTCAATTCCCAATTCTTCAAACGCTTGAATCATTAAAACATGAGCAATTCCTCTGGCACCTCCGCTTCCGAAAGCGACTCCAATGCGGGTCATAATCTTTTCTCTCGTAATTAAAATTCATTGAGACAAATGCAAATATAATAAAGAATCGGTTAAAATTAGAATCGGCCGGGTTCTTAAGTCAAAATTTTAAATACGGTATCCAGGACCGTTCCGTCCACCCATTTGACGACGGCGACAATTTTGTTCTCATCGAAACGGGGCTTTTGCGGTTTGCCGCAAATTTCATAGACTTCGTCGCGCAGCTGACGAATGGTTTTTAGGGGGAGGGAAGAACCGGAAAGTTTTTTTATAAGATCTTTCCTTAAAGGATTGATCGCTATCCCGCGTTCCGTTACTACTGCGTCTATTAATTCCCCCGGGCCGCAAAGAGTAGTCACCTCGTCTATGATGACGGGTATCCTGTCCCTGAAAGACGGCACCGCCAGTATGGTGCATTTTGAATACAGGCAGTTCTGCCAGCCTCCTATCCCGTGAAGCAGATATCCGTCGGAGTGGCTGACTACATTGCCGTTGAAATTTATGTCGACTTCGGTAGCCCCCAATACCGCAACATCCACCATCGAAGCGAAGTTGCCTTTCCCGTGAAAATTATAACTTGTAAAAGGGCTTGTATTTACATGTTTGGGATTATCCCTCATACTCCTTACGCCTTCAAGATCGAACGTTTGTCCGTCTAATATAAAATCCGTCAGACCTTCTTCCAGCAGCTGAACCAGGTATTTTGTACTGCCTCCTCTTACGAAACTGGCCTTTACGCCTTTGGCCTTCATCCTTTCTTTTAAATATAACACAAACGCGAGGTTTGTACCTCCCGAGCCGGCCTGAAAGGAAAATCCGTTTTTCATAATTCCGGCTTCGTCTATAAATTGAGCAACGTATTCGGCAATAAGAAGACGGTCCGGTGATCTGGTAATTTCGGTTGTGCCGCTCACAATTTTAGCGGAGTCGCCCAGGGATTCTACCTTCACTACGTAATCAACATTATTTCCCTGGATCTGCCAAGGGACGCAGGGGAAGGGAACAAGGTTGTCAGTCACTACTATTACCTTGTCGGCATATTCGGAATCCGCAAGGGCAAAGCCGATCAGACCGCTGGCGGATTTGCCGTTCAATCCGTTTGCATTGCCGAACGAATCCGCCGAAGGAGCGGCAATAACCGCTATATCGATGTGAACCTCGCCGTCCTGCACGGCCTGGTATCTTCCTCCGTGAGAACGCAGAACTCCCACGCCCTTCATTTTCCCTTCCGAAGTAAATTTTCCCAGCGGACCGTTCATGCTGCCTTCTATATGACGGATAGTGCCGTCTTCAAGGTATTTAATAAGGTGTTCGTGAACAGGAAAGGAAGCGCTCGGGAACCACCTGATGTTTTTCACTCCCATTTCACGGATAGTATCGAATAGAATATTGGTAAGAGCGTCGCCGTTTCTAAGATGGTGGTGGGTTGAGACAGTCATCCCGTCCTTTAAGCCGGCTTTTTTCAAAGCTTCCTTTAAACTTGGGACTAGTTTATTTCCGTCTGCCGGGTAATCTATGCATGATCTGACTTGAGGCCTGGCTTTATAGTAATCAGGTTTGTATTTATTCACACCCTGAAAGACAATTTGTTTCTTTCCGTTTACAGTTTCCGGAACAGGTCTGCCTGCGGCATTTTTTACTAATTTCATAATTCTACTTATATTTATTTTAAATTTCCTGTCTCCAATTTCCGGCGATCAAATTATTCAATACCGCAAGCTTAATTATCCTGTGAGCCTTCTTAACCACCGGGGCGTCTATCATCTTGCTTCCGAGCGAGACTACGCCAAGTCCCGTGCTTTCGGCTTCTTCGTATGCCGAGACTATTTTTTTTGCTTTTTCAATTTCTTCAGGCGAAGGGGCAAACGCTTCATGTACCGTCCTGATCTGGCGCGGATGTATGCAGCCTTTACCTTCAAAACCCAGCGCTTTCGCCTCGAGAACGCTTTGCTTTAATCCTTCGGCGTCCGAAACATCCGAGAAGACCGTATCTACGGCCTGAATGCCTGCTGCCTTTGCGGCATTGATCAGCATAGACCGCGCAAACAAGCTTTCCTTTCCCTCGTTTGTGCGCTGAGTACCGATGTCCGCGGTATAATCTTCCAGTCCAATTGCCAGAGCGCAATTGTATTGAGATGCCGAAGCTATTTCGAATGCTTTTATTACGCCGAGCGCGCTTTCGATAATAGGCATAAAATATATGTCCCCTGAGATTTTATCCCGATCCTTTAATCTCTTTACCTCGTTCTCCACTTCCTCAATTTGTCCGGCCGATTCGCATTTCGGGATTAATATTACATGCACATTATGTGGAACTATATATTTTAAATCTTCAATTCCCGCGGGAATTTGGTTTATCCTTACCATTCTTTCGGCACCGTAAAAGTCAACGCTGCGCAGGGCATTTCTTACCATAAACCGCGCGGCTTCTTTCTCGGAAGGAGCCACGCTGTCTTCGAGATCAAGTATGATCCCGTCGGGACCGTGCAAACCTGCGTTGATAAAAAATTTGGGCTCGTTGCCCGGGAGGTACAGCCTGCTCCTCCGGAGACGTTCTTTTTCGGAAGTATATAAATTTTTTTTGTTGAACGGAAGAAGATATTCTCTGCCGTTTTGGCAGGACAGTTTTTTTAAAACATATTCCAGCCTGGCTGCCAGAACGAAAGGCAGAGCGCCGCTGTCTTCGCAGTAAACATCCAGGTCCCGGAAATCGTAAAAACCGCAAATCTCCCTGATAAGTTTTATTATAGATTCGCCGTAAAGCGCGCCGACTTTGCTTTTTAATTCGATTTTCAGTCCGCCTTGTTTCCTCGAGACAATTTCAAAGTAACAGTCGGAACGCACCGTTTCGCCCTTTTTCCCGGAGAAGGATTTTTTAGCCGGAGTCTTCATATATCCCTTTGGGTTAAATAATCAATTTGTTCATAAATTCTCTTGCGCCGTAATTTTCACAATTAAACACCGTTTCAAAAACTTCCTTCCGCCGCTCGGGAGTTAAAATATTTTCCGCAAGAGCGTTAAATTTGTCTTCAAGATCTTCAACAGTCATCGGTTCCCTCGGATCGCCTTTCGGATATTCTATATATTCCGAAAACTCTTTCCCGTCTTTTGTTTTAACAACAACTTTCGAAGGCTGTTTTTCAGGGAACATTTTTTCGAATTCCGCAGACGCTTCACCTTTGATCTTGTCTATTACATCGAGTATGCGCGGGTCTTTTAATTTCTCCTCGGTAAACGACCGGGTTGTTATTTTATGATCTACTACGGCCGCGGCTATACAGTAGGGAAGCGAGTGGTCGGCGGTCTCCCGGGATTCCGGTCTGTACTTTTGCGGGTCGAAAAGAATGTCGCAGGCGCGGGCGATAGTGGTTACGGTAATCGATTCAATTTGATCCGACGAAATATTATTAGCATTTACGGCCTTAAGAGCTGCGGTAATGTGGGTATGGGTCAAAGCTTCCGTGGGGAATGCTTTCATGCCGCATTCGGTAATTTTGAATTTTTTGCCGAGGTCTCCGGTTAATTTATTTAAATTCCATTCCCATTCCGAGGATCTTTCGCGGCCCGTCATTTTTACAGGAGAGACTTTTTTCTCTCTAACGTCCCATCCGAAAAAACAATCCATAAAGCCTTCTTTTCCCTCGAAAACTTCTTCGGTCCCGGTGAAGCCTTCTTTAGCCATTAAGGCGGCTATAACACCCGACTGAACCGCCAAAGGATCGACCGTATTTTTCATCATCGTTAAACGGCCGGCGGTAGGGCATCCGACAGTGTAATTATGGCATCCGCTTATGCCGATTGCGTTGATCATTTGTTCCTTGTTCAATCCCAGAACTTTTCCGGCAACCAACGGGGAAACCAGCTGGGTTAATGTAGCATGGTGCCATTTGCGCTCTCTAATTCCCGGTACCGCAAATTCGCAGAGCCGCTGTTCAAATTCATAAGCCAGCACAACGGCGGTAATAACGTCGGTCATCGGCGCATCAGTCAGTTCCCCCGCCGCCAAAGCAGCAGGTATAAGGTCGGACGGATGAGATGGATCTTCCTTCCAGTAGATGTCGTTGAAATCGAGAGTCCGTATCATGAGAGAATTTATTAAAGCCGCATTGGCCGCGGGAATTCTTTCACCGTGTCCGATTAAGGTTGCCTCCGGACTGCCGCCCATTTTTTTATATATATTCCTTAATATATTCGCGTCCGCAGTACCTAAGCCTCCGTATGCGCATCCTATCGAATCGTAAAGATGTTTCTTAACCTCGTTTATCGCCTCTTCCGTGATGTCGCCGTAGTTAAGGTTAACCGCATACTCCGATATTATACTTGAAATAGAATTCGGCATTTATTTCTCCGGAAAAATAAAATATTGTTTTTGAAGCTTCTGCTTATAACTTCTTTTTTATCCAGTTCTCCAGGCTTCCCGCGGAAATTAATTCCTGTGCGGCCTGCCCGACCGGAACGAAGGAATATTTTTTCTTCGCCGCCTTAATCTCCGAAGTTTCAAAGTTAATTTCGGCTTTTATTCCCGTATTGAAGGTCGGTTTCTCATTCCCGAATTTTATTTTCATATCCACTATAAATTCGGGGCATTCTATCAGCAGAAAACCGTTGTTAAAGGCGTTTCGTTTGTATGTCTCGTTTAAAGATCCGGCGACTACAAGCCTGATGCCTTTATATTTCAGCGCGGTAGCGGCCTGTTCTCTTGAGCTTCCGGTACCGAAATTAAATCCGGCCGCCAGGATGTCTCCCTCTTTCGCAAGTCTGCCGAATTCGGGATCGTAATTCTCCATTACGACATGGGCTTGCTGTTCAGGGGTAAAGTCGTCTATATAAGTGTATTTGCCCGGGAAAATCCCGTCGGTATTTAAATAAACCTGGTGGCAGAATACAATATTACCTTCTATTCTTTCGGGGAAGTCCTTAATTATCCGGGTAATATTCTTTACGCCGTTTGTTTTCTTATTGGATTTTATATCCGCAAAGATATGTGAAGGGCTGTATTCCCACGAATAATCTATTCTGCCGGCGATAGCCGAAGCCGCCACAACCGCGGGAGAAGCAAGAAAGACCTTTGCATTAGGAGAGCCCATCCTTCCCTTAAAGTTCCTGTTGGTTGCCGAGATCCCGACTTCGCCGTCTTCAAGCAGCCCCGTTCCCAGACCGATGCACGGGCCGCAGCCGGGTGGCAGCGGTATGGCGCCGGCATGTATCAAAGCCTGCCAGTCGCCCTGTCTCTCGCTTTCATCCTGAACTTCGCTTGAAGCGGCCGCAATGTAAAACTTGGTACCCTCAGCAACTTTTTTCCCTCTTGCTACCTTTGCGGCTTCGGCAATATCGCTTACCCTGCTGTTCACGCATGAAACAAGATACGCCTTGTCGATTTTTATCTTTTTCGTCTTCAATTCAGAAACCGAGGTCATGGTTTTAACCGTATTGGGACCGGATACGAAAGGCTGAACAGACCCGAGATCGATGATTACTTCTTTTGCATAAAAAGCATCTTTATCCGGAGTGCAGACGTTCCCTTCGAGCCTGGAGATTCTCCTTGCGTTCAATCTGGGATGCGCTCCGTTGCCGTCTGCATCCGAGGGAACGCCGGCAGGTCCCCTTGCAGCAATTTTTGCGGACCTGTCTCTGAGCCAGTTAATTGTAATATCGTCGATGGGAAACAATCCCGCCAGGGCGCCCCATTCCGTCGTCATATTGGCAACCGTAAAACGTTCGTCCATTGTTAAATGCTGAACCCCGTCTCCGGAAAATTCAACGGCATAATTCAAAACTTCGTCGTTGTTAAAGAAGCCGCACAGCGATATAATCAGGTCTTTCCCGGTAACACCGGGTCTTAATTTTCCTTTAAGTTTTACTTTTGCGACGGGCGGAACCTGCCACCACGTACTGCCTGTCGCCCAAATGGCGGCCGCGTCGGTTCTCACTACCGGGGTACCGAGACAGCCGAGGCCGCCGTAAATATTCGAATGGCTGTCCGAAGCGACCACCATTTTCCCCGGCCATATATAGCCTTCTTCAATCATCACCTGGTGGCCGATGCCCCTGCCGGCCGGATAAAAGTCGTTTCCCATTTCTTCGGCGAACGCTTCTATCTTCCGGTATTTTTCCCGGTTCTTTTCGCTTTTATCCTGGATATTATGGTCAAGAGCAAAAACAACCTGCCTGGGATTGGCAAATTTTTTTGCGCCGATGCTTAAGAATTTAGGAATTACCGCACCGGTGTTGTCGTGCGTCATTACGTACGCAGGTTTAACGGAAATATAATCTCCGCTGCGAACCGAATGATTCTTATCCGTGTTGTTCGCATGTCTTTGAACGATTTTTTCGATTAATGTTTGTCCCATTTTAATTTAATTGTTACACTGTTAAATTGTTAAACTGTTAAATTGGTGATTCATGCTTATACTAAAATTGTAATTTTTTATCTGTAAAACTTATTAAACTGTTAATGGATTTAGGCAGTTTGATTAATTCGGAAAATATATAGCAATATTCTTCTTCGGATAATAAGTTTCTGACGTGAGATTTTTCATTCCAATCCAAGGATTCATATAATGAGCCGAAACCATATCTATAAAATTTTATCTTGTCTTTTTTGTTGTACCGCCTAAAACCTTCTGCAATATTTGCTGAAATTGAATCAATAGTTTTTACAAACTGCTTACCAACTGTATCTTTAGCAAAATATTCCCACTTTATGATTAAATCCCAAACATAATTACTTATTTTAAAAGCAATTTTATATGCTTCGATATCGTTTAATTTTAAAAATTTTTTATCCTCCATTTCTCCCCTCCTAAATATTGTAAACAATTTGACAATTAAACCGTTAAACAATTTTAAAGATATCAAAACTAACAAAATCGGCATGATGAACGATAATCGCTTCCGGGGTGCGCTTGCCGAGATCCCCTTCCTTTGAATGCGAGGCAATTATATGCTGCACTTCCGGGGGAAGTCCGAACCTGTCGGCAATTGCCAGGCCGCTGAACGGATGCCTGACCAGCGTTCCCGCTTTGCTTGTCGTGAGACGGCCGTCGACCATTTCGTATTCGAAGAGCTTCCCTACATCAATCAAAACGGCCCCGGCGATTAAAATATCCATGTCTATTTTTGTTTCGCTTCCGAAATTCTTCGTCATCAGCTCAGCCATCTCCACCGCCAGTTGCACCGTAGTTCTTTTATGATTTATAAAAGATATTTTGCAGTCTTTCAGCAGCAATGAAAAAGGTATAACGCTCAAGTCTTCAGCAGTAAGCACGCTGTTCTCGACCGCGTAAACCCAGCAGTCAAGCACCTTCCCGCGAAGTTCTTCATCCTTTATCCATTCGATCTCGGGCCAAAGTTTTAAGATCTTTTCTTTCATGGTTATGCCCTTAGGAGTTCAAGTTCATGTTCATGTTCAAGTTCATGTTCAAGTTAAAGATGCAGATGTTCATTTACGTTATTATTCAAAGCTTTTTAATAATCGCCCGGGTCATTTCTTCGGTGGAACAAGCTCCGTATTTAAATACGTCGCTTCCACCTTTAAGTTTCAGCATATCATACGTCATTGTCTTTCCTTCTTCAATAACCTGCGAAACCGCAGATCTAATCCTGTTCGACCTGGTATTTTCTCCCAAATAATCCAGCATCATGCAGGCGCTTAAGATCATCGCTATCGGATTGACTATAGATGGCTTCAATTCCTGGTATTTCGGGGCGGAGCCGTGTGTGGGCTCGAAAACGGCAACGTCTTTCCCGATATTTGCGCTGCAGGCAAATCCCAATCCGCCTACAAGGCCGGCAAAACCGTCGCTGATAATATCGCCGAACATGTTTTCGGCAACGATAACGCCGAATATTTCCGGGTTCTTGGTCAGCCACATCATCTGCGCGTCTATATTGGTATCCCAAAGCTCGATTTCCGGATACTCCTTTGAAATTATTTTTGCCTCGCTCAGCATCATCCCGGAAGTTTCGCGGAGGACATTCGGTTTTTCGCAGACCGTTAAGTTCTTATATCCGAATTTCTTTGCATATTCAAACGCTTCACTTATAATCCTTTGACAGGCCTGTCTCGACATTATTCTTGTTGAAACGGCGAGGTCTTTGTTCTCTATTCCCTTAAATGCTTTCATTTTCGGATGAGTCTCCAAAGCCTCCCGGACAATCTTAGGCGGATCCGTCCACTCAACGCCCGAATATAATCCTTCCGTGTTCTGCCTGAATATTACCGCATCAATCGGAGGCTCCTCGAAACCGCCGTTTTTTCTTCTAATGAAATTAAGAGGATTGCCGTTAAACGACTTGCAGGGCCTGATGCAAATATCCAGGTTAAAACGCTGTCTAAGTCCCACAATAGGACTGAAATATACGTAGCCTTTATCTCTCAGACGGGGATCAAGTTCTTTGGCGGCCGCATCTTTCGGTTTGCTGGTTATAGCACCGAACAATCCGATTTTGTATTTTTCAAGGAGATTCACGGTTCTTTCGGGGAGGGCATTGCCTTCTTTGCACCAGAATTCCCAGCCGATATCAGCATAAACATATTCGGCTTTGAAGCCTGCTGCTTCTAGTACTTTTATTGATTCAGGGAGAACGGTTTTGCCGATTCCATCACCCGGCATTGCAACTATTGTGGTCATAATGCGAGTCCCTTCTTAATATTTTAAGTATGCAATCCTAACTTAATCAAACTAAATAATCCAAGCAAGAAACCGGAAAATCGCCGAGAAGTAAGTATTTTGCAGGCATTAATTAAAAACATCATAAAAATATTAAATTTTAACAAAGTTTTTCGATAATAAATTGGTTTAAACCTTGCTTATGTTTAAATAAAAAGAACAATATCCGGCAGTAGTTTGAAAAAAATTTTTTAGTTCAATATTTTCGCAATAATATCAAACGGATCAATTGGATAATTCAGTACAAAATCGCGGCACTTCGTTTTTCCTTTCCGAAATATCGGAATTAAGGAATGAAGCCAAATATCTTAAAGAAATGAAATCCGGAAATATTGATCTCGCTCTCCTCTCCCAAAAATTAGAAGCTCTTACAAATCGACTGGAGTCAAAATACGAGGACTTCAAATTAATTACGGAAATAACGCACGACGTATTTTTCAGAATTACGCCAATTGGGAAATTAACTTATTTATCGCCTTCGGTTAAGTACGTACTGGGATACGACACCGAGGAATTATTAGGCGATTCGATCACCAAGGTCGTTCCTAATTCCGAAGTAAAAAACCTTCGTTCCCTTATTACCCGTCTGTTTAAGGGAGGCGAAATAAAGAATACCGCGGTAAAGTTTCAAAATAAAAAGGGGAGTATTATTCCTTTCGAATTAAACGCCAGAGTTGCAAGACTGGACGGAAATTATATCGGCCAATGTTCACTTCACGATCTGAGGAACCGCCTTAAAATCGAGGACAGGCTGAGTGCTTCAGACAGAACATTTAAGACCGTTTGGGAAGAGATGCAGGACGGTATGCGGCTGAGCGACGAAAGCGGCGTTGTCCTGCTTTGCAACAACGCCTACGCGGAATTAATGGATAAACCCAAAACGGAAATAGAAGGCAGGGTTTTCTCCGATCTCTATGAAAAATCTACGGGAAGACAGTCCTTAAAAGAATATATGTTTAAATTCAAAAATAATTCCTTTTCCATGCATGAAGAGAAAAGCACGGTTTTATGGAACGGTAAAAAATTATATTTGGGTTTAACCAATACTATGATGGACGACGTTAACGGTAAAAAACTGTTAATTACCATCTTCAGGGACATAACCGAAAGAAAATTAAACGAACAGCTGATTCAGAAAAAAGACAAGCTTTTGCGCGAGATAGCCGAGGCGACGAAGACCCTGATCTCGGTCAACGACAAGCAGATGGGTTTTATCCATGCTCTTGAGATTTTAGGGCGCGCCGCAGATGTGGATAGAGTATATATTTATCAGCATAAGGAAAGTCCTGACACCGGCGAAATGTTTTTCAGCCTGCTTTACGAATGGGTATTCGAGTTAAATAAATCCCAGATCTCCAATCCGGAAATGAAAAAGATCTCCTATTCAAGGTTCAGCAGGCTCGGTCTTTACGAGCATTTTATAAACGGGGACAATTTAAAAATAACAATCGGCAACTTGGACGACGAAAGCAAGCTAGCCTTTATAGATCTCAGCATAAAGTCGGTTATCCTTGTACCTATTATGATCGACGGAAATTATTGGGGGTTCGTCGGCTTCGACGATTGCCAGGACGAAAGGATCTGGACTCACAGCGAGGAATCGGTTCTGGTTTCATTTGCCGCATCCCTGGGCGCGGTTATAAAAAGAAACAACATACTCGAAGAACTTGAAAGCAAGAACAAAGAGTTGGACCAGGCCGTAATAAAAGCCGAAGCCGCCGTAAAAGCGAAGAGCGAATTCCTTGCCCTCATGAGTCATGAAATAAGGACGCCGATGAACGGCGTTATCGGCATGACCGGACTTCTGCTAGATACCAATTTAAATCAGGAGCAGAAAGAATACGTCGAAACGATAAGGCTGAGCGGCGACCAGCTTCTTGTCATTATAAACGACATCCTTGATTTTTCAAAGATCGAATCCGAAAAACTGGACCTTGAAACCCAGCCGTTCGACCTTAGGGACTGCATTGAAGATTCGCTTGACCTGCTTGCTTCAAAGGCCGGGGAAAAAGGACTTGACCTGGCATACCTTATCGAAAATAATACGCCTCAAACAATTAACGGGGACGTAACAAGATTGAGGCAGATCCTTACGAACCTCTTGAATAACGCGATCAAGTTTACGGAAGAAGGCGAGGTGTTTATTTCGGTTTCTTCAAAAAATGTTTACGACAATGTTTATGAAATTTATTTCTCGGTTAAAGATACGGGGATAGGGATACCTGAAGACAGGATGGACAGGCTGTTCAAGGCCTTCAGCCAGGTCGACTCCTCAACTACCAGGACGCACGGAGGGACAGGGCTCGGTTTGATCATCAGCAAGCGTCTGTCGGAAATGATGGGCGGACGAATGTGGGTCGAAAGCAAGGTTGGCGAGGGTTCCGTATTCTCATTTACCGTTATTACGGAAGCCGCCCCTTCAAAATCCAAGGTGTATCTCAAAGGTTCGAATCTGCAGCTCGAGGGCAAAAAGGCGCTGATCGTAGACGACAATAAAACAAACAGAAGGATATTAAAAGTCCAGACGGAAACCTGGGGAATGGTGCCGCACGAGTACGACTCGCCGGCCGCCGTCTTGGAAGATCTGAAAAAAGGCGCCAAGTTCGACATAGCCATTCTAGATTATCAAATGCCTGTAATGGACGGCCTTTCACTGGCAGCGGAGTTAAGGAAAAATAAAAACACCAAGTCAATCCCGATAGTTATCCTTACTTCCCTGGGTAAAAGGGATACGCTGATTGATTATGAGAATTTGAATTTGTCCGCGTTCATAACAAAACCTATTAAGCACATTCAATTGTACGAAACTTTGGTCTCAATCTTTTCCGGTTCGAGAAAAGAGCTTTCGGTCAGAAGTAAAAAGGTCGTAAAGATCGAATCGGATATGTCTAAAAAATGGCCGTTGAGGATTCTGCTGGCGGAAGACAATACCGTGAACCAGAAAGTAGCCTTGAAGATCCTCGAGAAAATGGGATACAGGGCCGATGTATCCGGCAACGGGATAGAGGTGCTGCAGGCAATTAATAAAATAAAATACGACCTGATTTTAATGGATATCCTGATGCCGGAGATGGACGGCTACGAAACAACGCGTGTCATAAGGAAAGAGTACCCGGAAGATTCCAGGCCCAAGATTATTGCAATGACTGCAAACGCAATGCAGGGCGATCGGGAAAAATGCATAGAAGCCGGCATGGACGATTATATCAGCAAACCCGTCAGGGTGGAAGAGCTGCAGGAAGCTTTGAAAAAATGGGGCGAAGTAATTATCGAACATAAAAACGATGCTCTTGCCGCGATCGAAAAGGGAATGATTGATTTTAAAATCATCAACGAAAGGAATATCGAGATTTTGCAGGATTTGCAATGCGAGGACGATGTTGCTTTTTTCGTGGAATTGCTTGATATCTATATAAAAGACCTTCCCGCAGCTATCGCGAATATTAAAAAGGCGGTCGCCGAAAAAAATTCAAAGAACCTTCAGTTTACCACTCATAAATTAAAAGGCAGCAGTCTTACCTTCGGCATCGAAATTATAGCCGGCATATGCGACGAGATTGAGAGCCTGGCAAAAGATAGTAATTTCACTCCCGAATTATCGGCACACATCGAAAAACTTGTCGGTAAATACGAAACCGTTATAAAAGAGCTGGAACAATTGAAAGATAAGTACAGCAGATTATCTTATTAAAAATTACTGAGACCTTTTATTCCGGCGCAGCTTGATATATACCTGAAATATTTCAATCTTTACAAACGTATAAATTTTAAATTAATATGGGGCACCGGTTGACAGAACAATGCCCAACTCCGTCAGGTCCGGAAGGAAGCAGCGGTAAGCAAAAATTCTGGGTGATCGGCTGCCCCTTTTTATTTTAATACCGACTAAAAGACAGCGGGGGGAATTAGGAATTCTAGCAGTCCTTTTGAAAGCCGGGCTTTGCTGCTGAAGGAGATTTTAGCCACGGTACCTTTTTTAAACTCGGTCATGATTTCTTCATTCGCCAATAAATTGGAAAGGTGTTCTCCCAGGTCGGGCTGGTGGCCTACGAAAGCAAAATCCTCGCCGTCCAAAGAATTTGCAATTTCAATTACCCCTTCCGTTTTTCCGCCGGGAGAGAGTTTTTTATCCGAAATTATATCCTTGGAATAACCGAACACTTCGCCTATAACTTGTGCGGTTTGCAGGGCTCTGAGAAGCGGCGAAGAAATTATGTAATCGAATCTGGGGATGACGGCTTTCCAGCGTTCCGCAGCATTCTTTAATTTTGCCTTTCCGGTGACGGTAAGTTCCCTGTCGAAATCTTTTTTCCCGATTACGGCTTTTTCCGCCTCGCCGTGTCTGATTAAATATATATTCATAGTCGTTTATTAATTTTAGTTTGAGAAAGTTTTTGCCAAGAGGGACGGAAAAATAGCAACGGGCTAATTTGTTTTTGTCATATCGAGCGGACTTGCCTGCGTCAGGCAGGGTCTGACCGGGACAAAAGTAAATTAATCCACTACCGGAAAAATCCTGTATTAAATTTATTCTTATTGTTCGTAATTTACAAAAATTACGGTTATGAATTGATGTAAATCCGTTAAGTCTTTGTTCAGAAGCCGGCCTTCTTTGGAGGCCATCATCCTGTCCCAGGCCTCTTTAGAATCTACGGTTATCTCGCAAAATTTGCTGTATTTTACGTCAAGCAATAAACTGCTTTCGATATTTGCGACCGTTATTTCCTTACCGGTCAATTCGGATAAATATTTTAAGGTATAATCGTAAAAGTGAGATACGACTTCGTCGTTGTCCGTTTTGTGCAGGAATAAAAGCAGTTTGTACATCGAAATACTTTATTAAAGAGTTTATAAAATCACGGTAACCGGTTCCGCATTTATCGCATTTGTAGTTTAAGGCCGTCAATTTACCGGCCGGCTTCCGCCGGGTTCATTGCGGATTTATCGTCCTTTAATTCCGGTTTTACCGGGTTATTTTTAAAATTTTCAATATACTTATAAACAAAGTTATCGAACAGCGAGTCAAAGCTGACGAATTTCTTTGTGTTCGTGTCCCAGTTAAAAACATCCGATTTGTTGAAGATTGCCGAGCCTGAAGAGCTGCCGACAATGGTCTTGATCCTGTATTCGGTAATTTCGGATAAATTCTGGAAATAATCGTTATCGGGAGTTTTAAGTTCGGAAAAATTTCTGAATACAAGGCCCGCCGTCGTATCGAATACCTGGTACAGCGAAATGCGCCGTATATTAAGAATGTCTTTCGAATCGAAATGCTCGTCAAGCTCAATATATCTTTTATTATCGGTGCTGTCTATTTTATACCCCACATAGCCGTTCAAAGATTTATCTATTAAATAAGCTCTTAAGTTACCGTCGAAAACCGCAAAACGGTTGTAAAGCGGGTTCGGGAACGTGATAAGAGCGAAATAAATTAATCGTCCGTTTTTCGTAAACAGGCTGTCTACCGACAACTGATTGTAATTCGCGTTAAGTGGCAGCCGGTAATCTATCAAACCGGATAACATATCGTTGCTCGTCCTGTCGCCGTTAACGGCTTTTACGATGAGGCTCTTAACGGCTCGAGAATTATAATTAATTTCGCGGTGACCGTTGAATAGACCGCATCCGGAAAAAATAATCCCGCAAACAATTAAAAGTATTGATAAATTTTTATTCATTGATTAAACGGATAAACACCCTGAAAGATACGAAAATTTTTAACTTATTAATCTTCCCTTGGGTTTTGACCCAAAGATTGAATTATGATTTCGGCTTTTTGCCTGCCGACAATTGCGGTAAGCCTGTCTTTACCCGCTTCTTTTACGGCGTTCAGGCTACCCATCTCCTTTAATAATTTTTGTGCGGTCGCTTTGCCGATTCCCTTTATGTCCGTTAATTCAGTTTTAATGGTTCTCTTGCTCCGCCTGTTCCTGTGAAAAGTAATTGCGAAACGGTGCGCTTCATCCCTTACCTGCTGCAGCAGCTTTAATCCCGAAGAAGTTTTTGAGATTGATTCCGGTTCGGAATTTTCAGGGAAATAAACTTCCTCGAGCCTCTTTGCCAGCCCGATTATATTATATTTTTTTATCCCGATGCGTTCGAGTATTTCAACCGCGCTGGAAAGCTGTCCTTTTCCCCCGTCAACCATTATCAGGTCGGGAAGGGGAAGGTTTTCTTCCAGCAGTCTCGAGTACCTTCTTTCTATTACCTCGCGCATGCTGGAAAAATCGTCGGGACCGACTACATCTTTTATAATGAACTTCCTGTACAAACTTTTTTTCGGCTTGCCGTCCTCAAAAACAACCATGCTCGCCACGGTATCGCTACCCTGCAGATTGGAAATGTCGAAGCATTCTATTTTCCGGGGCAGCCTGTCCAGTCTCAAATCTCTTTGAAGCGCTGCCAGAGCGTACGGGACCTGTCCTTCTTTTTTCATGCGCTGCAGTTGAATTTCTTTAAGCTGAAGCACGGCGTTTTCCTTGCACATCTTTACGAGCGAATTTAATTCGCCGCGTTTCGGAACGGTTATCTTTACTTTGCTTCCCGCCTTTTGAGAAAGCCATTCCGCCAGGGTGGAAGCATCCACCGGTTCTGTTTCAATCACTATTTCCGGGGGGATCTCGACAAATTCGTTATAATAAAACTTTACGGCCGCTGAATATATATCGGCAGGTTCTTCATTCTCTTCTATAGTCAGTCGAAGCTGCTTTTTACCGACTATTTTCCCGGACCTGATGTTGAACACCGAACAGGCGGAATCTTTGCCTTCGAAGGCGAGAGATATAATGTCGCGGTCTTCCAGGTCGCCGCTTACCACTTTTTGTTTTGATGAAATAGTTTCGAGCTGGCTGATTTTATCCCTAATCTCCGCCGCCTTTTCGAACTGCAAATCCTCAACCGCCGTCTGCATCCCGGCATTCAGGTCTTTAATCAGATCGTCGGTCCTTCCTTTTAAAAGTTTTACGACCTCGTTTACCATTTCGTTATAGGCGGTTTCGGTAATTAAACCTTCGCAAGGACCGTCGCATTTTTTTATGTGGTAATCGAGGCACACCTTGAATTTTTTTTTGTCGATACTCTCCTGATCTATATTCAGTTTGCAGCTTCTTATCTTGAATATTTGATTAACCGCCCGCAGAGCTGATTTCATATTTTTGACGTCGGTATAAGGACCGAAGTATTTAGACCCGTCTCTTAAGACCCTCCTGGTGGGATATACCCTGGGATAAGGTTCTTTGGTAACTTTTATGTAAGGATATGACTTATCGTCTTTCAGATTTACGTTGTACCGAGGCTTGTATTGCTTGATGAGGTTATTTTCCAGGACGAGGGCTTCGATTTCGTTATCCGTAACAATCAGCTGCAGATCGTTTATTTTGTCCACCAATGCAAGAGTCTTGGGTGAATTGACGCCGCTATGAAAGTAACTTCTTACCCGGTTCTTCAAATTAACTGCCTTGCCGACGTATATAATTTTTCCTTTTTCGTTGAGGAATTGATATACGCCGGGTTTATCCGGCAGGTTTTTTAATTTGGTTTCCAATTCGGGATTCATAACTGTATACGGATATTATTTATACTCCTGAAGTTGAAAATAAAATAAATATTTTTATAAAGAAATGAACTTAAGAGTAAACCCGCAACGAAAGCCCCGAAGCGGAACCTTCTATACAGGGAGCTCCTGGTTTTTGGCAATTACGACGATCCCGCTGTCAGTAACAGTAAATTTTTTCTTATCGCCTTCCAGGTCGAAGCCTATTTCATAGCCTTCAGGTACGTTCACGTTTTTGTCTATAATCGCTCTTCTAATTCTTGCATGCCTGCCGATGTTGCAGTTATTCATAATGATGGAATCGGTAACGTACGAATAGCTGTTTACTTTAACGTTCGGTCCGAGAAGCGATTTCTCTACCAGCCCGCCTGAGACAATGGTGCCGTCGCAAATAAGGGAGTTCAGCGTGCGGCCGACTCTTTCTCCTTCGTGAGAGACGGTTTTGGCCGGCGGGAACTGGTACTGGTACGTTCTCATCGGCCAGTTTTGATCGTAAAAGTTGAATTCGGGCGTAACTGCTATCAAATCCATACTGGACTCGTAATAACTGTCGATTGTCCCTATGTCCTTCCAGTAAGGTTTGGTTTTTTTATTTTCGTCGAAGAACTTGTACGCGAAAACGCTCCGGTTGGATTTAACCATATAAGGTAGTATGTCCTTGCCGAAGTCGTGGCTCTTAATTTTGTTGGCTTCCATTTCGTTGAATACGTCTCGAAGGCTCGTCGTATTGAAGACGTATATTCCCATGTTGACGAAACTGAAGCCCGGTTTATCCGGGATTTCGGGCGGATTGGCAGGTTTTTCAATAAAAGACGAAATTGAATAGTCTTCATCCACGCTTACTATGCCGAAGCGGCTTGCTTCGTTCTTCGGGACCTCAATACACGCCATCGACAGGTCCGCTTTCATGTCTATATGGTATTCGATCATTTTCAGATAATCCATCTTATAAATATGGTCTCCGCCCAGAACGAGCACCCAGTTAACACTTTTGGAAGAAGAAAATAGATTAAGATTCTGATACATGGCGTTGGCGGTACCCAGGTACCAGTCGTTATTCATTTTTCTTTGCGGCGGAACGGAATAAATAAATTCGCCCAGTTCGGGATTAAAAATGCTCCAGGCTTCCAGAAGATGCTGGTTAAGAGAATCGGACTTATACTGTGTCAGAACGTAAATCCTTCTCAAGCCCGAATTCAGGCAATTTGATAATGCAAAGTCTATTATCCTGTATTTGCCGCCGAAAGGAACCGAAGGTTTACTCCGGTACGCGGTTAAAGGATAGAGCCTTTCACCCTGCCCGCCGGCAAGTATAACGGAAATTGTTTGCCTTAAAACCGATGATCCTGGAAATGTCATAATCCCTCCGGAAATTATTTTTCAATATATTGAAATATCATTTGTTTGGCAATCAAAGAAATTGTTAATTTTACGATAATTGTTTATAATTAAAAATATTATGCTAATAATCAACCTTATAGACATCCCGCCGGAATTAATTATCGAGTTATGTTTTTAAAATTGATATCGGTAACAAATGTTTGACCGTTTTATAAATAAGATTTCATTTTTTGCATTGATCTGGTGTTTTTGTTTTGCCGGAAGTTCCGTGAATTCTTTAACTCAAATGCCCGGAGAAAAACCCGCAGGCCGAATTTATTCCGGAAATTCTCCGGGATCATATATAAACCCGGACCAATATAAGATAGATATAATCCATTATCTTCTTAATATCGACCTTAATACGGAAGCAAAAATATTAAAGGGTGACGTAACCGTAACGGGAGTACTGAAGGATAAGAACCTCGGAAGCATAGACCTGAATTTTTACGATAATATGAAAATTTCGGAACTCACATTAAACGGAATGCCCGCTACGTACAAAGAAAAAGGCACTTCGTTGTCGGTGACGCTGAACAAAACCGTCCGTGATACTTTCAGTGTGAGGGTAGTTTACGAAGGCACTCCGCAAAATTTGGGGTATTCGTCTTTCTCGTTCGGCGAGATCAACGGGCATTCGTGCGTTTATAATTTGAGCGAACCGGATTATGCATCCACCTGGTTCCCGTGCAACGATATACCGAGCGATAAAGCGACTTACGATATCAATATAACGAACGATTCGTCGATGGTCTCGGCATCGAACGGGAAATTGATAAGTGTTAGAACCGAAGGCGGAAGGAGGACATATTACTGGAAAACGGATTACCCGACATCCACTTATCTGGTCTGCCTTTATTCTTCCGATTACGTTAATTTTTCGGCTGAGTATGTTTCATTGTCGAAAGCAGATACTATGCCGGTTGAATATTATGTCTTTCCGCGTCAGCTTGAAGAAGCGAAAACCGATTTCCGGGAAATCCCGGATATGATCCGCTTCTTCGCCGGGAAGTTCGGCGAATATCCGTTTATAAAGGAAAAGTACGGGGTTGCCGAATTCCTTTGGCCGATGGGTGCTATGGAAACTCAGACTTTAATAGGTATAGGCGCCAATTTTATCAGCGGAAGGCAGTTCTTCAACGATATCCTTGTGCACGAGCTGGCTCATCACTGGTTCGGCGATGCCGTGGGTCCCGAAACGTGGAAAGATATTTGGCTTAACGAGGGCTTCGCTTCCTACTGCGAGGCTCTTTACGCCGAATCTAAAAACGGTCCGGCCGCCCTGCAATCGCATATGATGGATAAATTTAACGAAAATTTCAGAGGCACGCTCTACAATCCGAAAGACCTCTTCGGTTCTACCGTATACGATAAAGGAGCCTGGGTTCTGCACATGCTGAGGCACTACGTCGGAGATTCGGTATTCTTTTCAATTCTGAGGAAATACTACAATACTTATAAATACGGAAGCGCCGATACGAAGGATTTTGAAAATATCTGCGAAGAGGTAAGCGGAAAGGATCTCGGCTGGTTCTTCGATCAATGGGTATATAAAGGTACCGGCATAATTAAATTGAATTACACCTGGGAAGCCGAAAAAGCAGGCGGAGCATACAGACTGAATATTAAAATAGACCAGGTACAAGAAGGCTGGGATGTTTACAAGTTCCCGCTTGATATCGATATCAAATATGAAAACAGGACAGATACCTTAAAAACCTTTTTCATAGATAAACGTCAAACAAAGTTGGAAATAGCGGTGCCGGGAAAACCGGTCGGCATAAAACCGGACCCGGATAACTGGCTGCTCGCGTCAATTCCCGGGGAATAAACCGGTGGTGAAAATGTACGTACATTTTTTTTAACTCTGTTATTATTTAAATTATAACTTTTAATAAATTTAAATTATTCGGTGAACGACTCTTATCTCTTTATATCCGATATACATTTGGGACTTAAATCGAAAATTATCGAGAACAGGAAAGAAAGACTTCTTGTCAATTTCCTCAAGTTTGCAAATGACAATGCAAAGGAACTTTTTATCGTCGGAGACCTATTCGATTATTGGTTCGAGTACAGGAAAGTCTACCAGAAGGGCTTTTTCAGGACGTTTACCGCGCTTCAGGACTTGACGGAAAAAGGCATAAAACTTCATTACCTGATCGGTAACCACGATTTTATGCACAACAATTTTTTCCGGGATGAGATCGGCGCGATTATGTACGAAAAGCCGGTGCAGTGCCTGCTTGAAGGGAAGAAGTTTTTTATCGGGCACGGCGACGGCCTTGTAAAGAACGATATAGGCTACAATATATTGAAGAAAGTTTTAAGGAATAAGGCGCTTCAGCAATTATATTCATGGATTCATCCGGATATCGGCGTGAGAATAGCAAGCTCAACAAGCAAATCGAGCAGGGAATATACTTCCGGTAAGAATTACGGAGAGGAAGACGGGTTGTTCGATGCAGCGAAGGATAAAATAGACGAAGGATACGATTATGTCCTGTTCGGCCATCTTCATAAAAGATGTTATCTTAAATACAAACAGGGTTTGTATATTAATCTCGGCTCGTGGCTCGACGCGCCATGTTACGGTAAATTTAAAGACGACAAATTCGAAATAGTGGACTGGAATTAAAATGGCCAAAAAAAGTAATTCTAATACTGATTACGATAAATATTTTTTCGATTCAAAAGCTAGGAATAAAAAATCGGGCAGGACCGCGGACAATAATTATAAAAAGAAGCTGATAATCTGGGGTGTTGTTTTTGTTCTATGCGCGGCATATTTCGTATTCATAATAAGCGGCCTTCCCTCGCTCGAAGAACTGGAAAATCCAAAGCCGCAACTTGCAAGCAAGGTATACACGGCGGACGGCGAGCTGCTCGGCACCATCTCCATCCAGAACAGGATCGAGACTAAACTAGACAGCCTGCCCCCTTATATGGCGCAGGCATTGATCTCTACCGAGGACAGGAAATTCTATACGCATTGGGGAGTGGACATCAACAGGTTCATTAAGGCGATGATTAAGAATATTTTCACCTTTTCACACCAGGGCGCCAGCACCATTACCCAGCAGCTTGCGAAGAACCTTTACCACTTCAAAGTGAAGGACGAGAACATATTCCAGACGATAACGAGGAAAATACGCGAGTGGATTACTGCCGTACAGATAGAAAAGAACTTTACCAAAAAAGAAATCCTGCAGATGTACCTGAACGTGTCTTATTTCGGCAGGGGCGCGTACGGTATAGAATCGGCGGCGAGGATTTATTTCGGGAAGAAGGGAAAAGATCTCACACTGCCGGAGTGCGCTATGTTCGTGGCGATGCTCAGATCGCCCGTTTATTACGACCCGGTAAGACATCCCGAGCATGCTATTGACAGGCGCAATCTTGTAATGTATAATATGGTTACAAACCACATGCTCCGAAGGGCCGAGTACGAAAAGCTCAAAAGCGAGCCGATAGATCTGGCTTCGGATAAGATAAACGGGAACCCTACCATTGCGCCTTATTTCATGGAATACGTTAGGCAGCAGATGATTGCCTACGCGGATCAGTTCGGGTTCGATCTTTACCGAGACGGACTGAATATCTATACTTCGCTTAATTCCAAAATGCAGCTTATAGCCAACAAGGTTACCGCGGAACATTTAAAGGAATACCAGCAGCTTTTCGATAAACGCTGGAACTGGAAAGAACACGCCGATTTGCTTAAGAATATCGTAGACCGTGCCATTAAGGACAGCAAGTTATATAACCTTGCGCATACCAAGGAAGCGAAAGCGGCGGCATACAACGATCTCAAGTACGATTCGAAATTCATCGACTCGGTGAAAAAAGCCGTTACGACCATACAGGTCGGGTTTGTTGTAATAAACCCGGACAACGGGCAAATCAAAGCAATGGTAGGAGGCGAAAACCAGAATTTCGGAAGGGGATTGAACCATGCAGTAAATATAAGGAGACAGCCTGGCAGCGCGTTTAAGCCTTTTACATATACCGTGGCAATAGACAACGGTTATTTCCCGGCGTACACAATTTTGAATCAGAAATTTAATTACAACGGCTGGTCGCCGGATAATTTTGAGGACGATTACGGCGGTTACATGACGATGCGGAATGCGCTGGCATACTCCATCAACGTGGTTGCGGGCAGATTAACGATAGGCAGCATCGCACCGCCCAAACAGGTAGTGGCTTATGCTCACAGGATGGGCATCGAATCGCCGCTTGATCCATATCCTTCTATTGCGCTGGGTACGTCGGGAGTTTCTCCCCTGGAACTTACTTCGGCGTACGGCACGTTTGCCGACAGCGGCATCCACGTCTCGCCGATATCTATTTTAAAAATTGAAGACAAGAACGGAATATTGATCCACAAATTCGTACCGTCATATACTGAGGCAATTTCTCCGCAGACGGCTTCCATAATGGTAAGTATGCTTGAGGACGTCATTAACTACGGGACAGGTGCAGGAATTAGAAGATACTTCCAGTATCCTGCGGCCGGTAAGACGGGCACCACGCAGAATTTTTCGGACGCATGGTTTGTCGGCTTTACCCCCCAGCTTGTAGCCGGCGCATGGGTAGGTTTCGACGACCACAGGATTAAGTTTACGAGCTCCTACGGGCAGGGAGCGAGGGCTGCCGCGCCGATCTGGGGCAGATTTATGGAAGGGGCGTACAAGGAGCTGAATCTACCGGTAAAATACTTCCAGCTTGCGTCCGGGGTTGACACGGTTTCATTCTGCAAGACAACGATGGAGATGGGAGATACGAAGCTGGCGACGCCTTATTGTCCTCAGGTTGTCCGTGATATAATTAATATGAAAAACCTTCCGCCCAAGTGCGAAATACACAACAGCACGAACATTAAGAAGGAAGATAGGAAGGGTGACTCAGGCTGGTAAAAAAATTTATAAAAAGACTAACTTCATTAGAAAATATAATGTTATATATGTAAATTTGGATCGCGTATTTCTAGTTAATAATTATAAACGGTTTTTTAGAAAAAATTAACCGCAAAGGTCGCGAAGAAATAGTTGAAATTTTGTAATCTTGCAATTTGTAATCTTGCAATTATAAAGCCCGGATGGTGGAATCCCGCTGCGTAAACTCCGCGGGACTGGTTGGTAGACACGCTAGGTACGAAAATAAAAGAGTGGTTACAACAATTTTGTAATTTGTAATTTTGTAATTTGCAATTATAAAGCCCGGATGGTGGAATCCCGCTGCGTAAACTCCGCGGGACAGGTTGGTAGACACGCTAGGTACGAAAATAAAAGAGTGGTTACAACAATTTTGTAATTTGTAATTTTGTAATTTGCAATTATAAAGCCCGGATGGTGGAATTGGTAGACACGCTAGGTTCAGGGTCTAGTGAGGGTTCCCTCATGCAGGTTCGAGTCCTGTTCCGGGCACAGCATCCTTCCTTTAAGTAATAAATTCACTAAACCTATACAGGGGAGAAAGTATGTATACGGTTTACGCTATAAAGAGTATATGTAGGAAATATATATATGTCGGGCTAACCGGAAATCTAGAAGAAAGATTGAATACTCATAATAGCGGCACAAATAAAACAACGAAACCTTACAGACCATTCAAATTAATTTTCACTAAAGAATGTCTTACAAGAATTGAGGCAAGAAGACAAGAAAAATATTACAAATCAGGCATAGGAAAGGAATTATTAAAAAAATTGTAATATAAAAAACAGATGTTGGAATACAGCTCCGAATGCGCCGTGGGACAGGTTAATAGACACGCTAGGTTCTGAGTCTAATCACTCAAAGCGGGATTCAGACCTGTCTGTCGTCGAGTAGATTCCTCCGAAGTTCCGAAGGTATCACTTTTGGGGAGTCCCTTCGGTAGAGTATTAAATCGGTCAAAAGAACTTATCCTGACTTAAATAAGTTATATAAGTTGACTGCTTATATTAATAACCGTCTAAAAACTGCTGAAAATAAATTATTTGTGGGACTTTGTGTTTCCTTTGTGAGACTTTGTGACCGGTTTTTTGTTTCACAAAGTCTCACTAAGTTTTTCACAAGTAGTACAAAGTGTAGTATAAAAGCAATTATATATAACTCCCATATCTAGTAAATTATTAAAAAACGCAAGCGGTCAACTTGTGTAAGTTAATTAAACTAACCTCGGGACGAAAAATCATTTTATAATAACTTGACATTGAAAATTTACAATCTTATAATTGACCGGTATTTTCAAGGATTGATGATTTAATTCCGATTAAATTATGCGGCAAACCGATGTATAAAAAGGGAAAATCGACAAACAACATTTTTAACAAAAGATACTATTCGGACTATTTATTAGAATTGAAACAATAAATTTAACGTAAATATTTTTTTGTGTTCTTTACAGGTGAGGAGGATATTATGGCAAAGTTAACCCAGGAAATGAAAGACATGGTCGCTTCGCAGCAGTGCTTTATCGGTACTGTAAACGCCGACGGCACACCCAACGTGGCCCCTAAACGTTCCACCCGCGTACTTTCCGACGAATCGCTTATTTTTACGGAAGGAACCGGCGGCGCTACATACGCCAATATTAAAAGAAACCCGACGGTCTCGGTCGCAGTTGTTAACCGCGATATTGTGGACGGTTACAGGTTCATAGGCCGGGCTTCGATGCTTGAAAGCGGGGAATTATATGATGCCGCCGCGGAAACCTCCGCCAAACTGGGAAGACCTAAACCATTCGGGGTGGCGGTTATCAATATTACCGAAATACAGTCGCTCAAACCAGGTCCGAATGCAGGCAAAAAAATTGCTTGATGTTTAAGCTAAAATAAAATTAAGTAGCTGCCCTTGCAGAAAACTGCGGGAGCATATTAAAAATTTTATTCTTCGTTTTTATATGCTTGCCGTATTTCCCCGGATTACGCCGGCTGCCACAGTTCTATCTTTTTCCCTTCGGGATCCACAACCCAGGCAAAACGTCCGTACTCGTAATCTTCAATATTCCCGGTACTGCCAATTCCTTTCGCCTTTAATTCTTCCAGCAGTTCTTCAAGATTATCTACTATATAGTTGATCATAAAGTCCTGCCGGCCCGGTTCAAAATATTTTGTGTCCCTGTCAAATATAGACCAGACGGTCCTTCTTTCGGTTTTTGCGTCTTCGTAATCTCTCCATTTGAAAGAAGCCGAGCCTTCCCGTTCAATCCGGATCCCCAAGTTTTCGGAGTACCATTTATTAAGGTCCCCGGGGTTTTGAGATTTAAAAAATATACCGCCGATCCCGGTTACTTTTCCCATATCAACCTCCTGTTAAAACTTTGCCGTAAATTTATACATAAATCCAATTTACCGCTTATCAATTAATATTTGACAGTTAAATATCTATTAGATAAGTTTTTTACTATAATTACGGAATAATTCCGACAATTTTTGATTTTAACGTACTCTTAAAAAATCTCGCCGGAAATCAGGTAACGCATAAAATTATTTTTTATAACTTTTAGAAGATAAAAATGAACGGTACAAGTACGAATACCGATCAAAAATTTACCAGGGTCCTGCAGGACGACTTTAGAAACATAAGCTTCAAACGGGATGTCAAGCGCGAATTTAGGGAGCTGAGAAATTTTTATCTGACCGAAGAACAGAACAAGCGTCTTATGGGGATGAATATCATCCGGAAAACCTTCCATATTATTTTATGGATGCTGAAAAGTATGTTCCTGCACCTCACGCCCATCAGGAGGATTTTAACTGTACTGGGACTTATTGTTATTATCTTCGGCAGCGGCATTTTCGTGAATGACAACCGCGCGAACGTCAACAATACCGGACTTGTCGGCGGTTCTCTTATATTTATAGTTTTAATGTTCGAATTAAAAGATAAGCTTCTTGCCAAGGATGAGCTTGAAGCGGGAAGGAAAGTTCAGCGCGCTCTTATGCCGGAGAAAAGTCCGAAGGTGGAAGGCTGGTCGGTCTGGCTGTATACAAGGCCCGCAAACGAGGTGGGAGGGGATCTAGTGGATTATCTTAAAATAAACGACGAACGAATAGGCATCGTAATTGCCGATGTTGCCGGGAAAGGTCTGCACGCGGCGCTGCTAATGGCTAAACTGCAGGCGACGATCAGGGCACTGGCCGCGGATTATCCGTCTCTATCCGTACTATGCACCAAAATAAATTCAATATTCTACCGCGACAGCCTGTCAAATATCTTCGCCTCTATGATCTACCTGGAAATAAAACCCGGCGATTCCGAGATACGATTCGTAAACGGCGGACACCTGCCGCCGATATTAATAGGTAAAGACGGGATCAACGAGATCTCGAAAAGCAATCCCGCGATAGGTCTGACTAATAATTTTAACTTTAACGAAGATGTGAGAAATATGGAAAGCGGCGATATTTTGGTCGCTTATTCCGACGGAATTACGGAAGCCCGCAACGAGTACGGGCAGTTTTTTGAAAAGGAAAGGTTTATAAGATTATTGTCAAACATAAAAAATTATAAATTTGAACATTTCGGCGAAGCCATAGTAAACTCAGTAGACATGTTCGTCGGGGACAACCCGATGTACGACGATCTGTCTCTTATAATCATCAAGAAAGATTGATAATTTTAATCTCTACCGGAACTTACACATAATCTTGAACCTGAACTTAAACTTAATCTCGTTTTTTCATTCCACTTTCAAATCTGCAGTAGTCAAAAATGCAGGAGGTTTCCTGACCTTCGTCGCCTGTTCGAAGCCGTAAGCTATTTTCAGGAGTACCGGCTCGCTCCAGGCTCTGCCGAAGAATGAGATGCCGATCGGAAGGCCGAATACGAACCCCGCCGGCAGGGTAATGCTCGGGTATGCCGCCACTGCCGCAAGCTGCGAGCTGCCTCCCAGGAAATGGTCCCCGTCCACAAGGTCGGTCATCCATGCTGGACTGTCGGTAGGGGCTACCAGAGCTTCCAGATTATACTTATCCATCACCGCATCTATTCCTTCTTTTCGGGTCATAGTATGGTTCTTTTCCAGGGCATCTGTATATTCTTTATCCGTGAGCGGGCCTTTTTTCTCCGCCTCCAAAAATAATTCCTGTTTGAAGTAAGGCATCTCCTCCTCGGCGTGCTTATCGTCGAATTCAATTAGGTCCTGGAGCGAATGCATCGGAGTTCCCGGTCCGCGGCGGTCTAGGTATTTTTTCATGTCGGCTTTCAGCTCATACATGAGAACCGTCATTTCGCTGCTGTCGATCTTGCCTATTGCGTCGATGTGTACCGGATCGACAAGAGAAGCGCCGTTGTTTTTAAGAACTTCAAGCGCGCTTTCCATGATCTTATCCACACCCGGATGGTAACCGAAGTACTGGCGGACGACGCCTATCCTTGCCCCTTTCAATCCGCCGGCGTCCAGGAACTGGGTATAATCGGAATAAGATTTTCTTCTGCGGTCTTCGGTGTACGAATCTTCCGGGTCTGCTCCCTGCATTACTCCGAGCAGGATCGCCGCGTCGCGCACCGTCCTGGCCATCGGCCCGGCGGTATCCTGCGAGTGAGATATTGGGATAATCCCGGAGCGGCTTACTAGTCCGACGGTCGGTTTTATACCCACTATCCCGTTGATTGAAGACGGGCTGACTACGGAGCCGTCGGTTTCAGTTCCGATTGCAATAGCACAGAGATTGGCCGAAGCCGCCGCACCCGACCCCGAACTTGAACCCGAGCAATTTCTGTCCAATGCATAAGGATTTTTGGTAAGGCCTCCCCGGCCGCTCCATCCGCTGGTGGAGTGGGTCGAACGGATATTTGCCCATTCGCTTAAATTTGTCTTGCCTAAAATCAAAACTCCGGCTTTACGAAGCAGTGATACGAGGTGCGCGTCTTTTTCCGGCTTCGATCCGAGCAGAGCAAGAGAACCCGCTGTAGTCTGCATGCCGTCAGCCGTATCGATATTGTCTTTTATAAGAACGGGTATCCCGTGCAGTGCTGAGCGCGGGCCTTTTTCCTTCAGTTCTTTGTCAAGCTCATCGGCAATTGACAGCGCGTCCGGGTTTAATTCGATTACGCTGTTTATTGCCGGACCGTTTTTGTCGACAGCTTTTATCCGGTTTATGTAATATTCGGCTACGGAGCGGACTGTATATTTACCCGATTTCAGTCCCTCTGAGAGTTCGTCAACGGTTATTTCGTCAAGGTCGGAAGAACCGAATGCCCTGCCGAAAGACATCCCGGAAATTTTGTCTGCAAACGAAAGAGAGGGCAGAGTCCAGGCGGCAAGTCCGCCGGCAACCGTAGTTTTCAGAAAACTTCTGCGGCTTGCGCCTTTCGGGGATTCTTTTTTAATACTCATTTTATATTCTCCGTTTATAATTCATAGGCAAGTAGGCTAAACATAGAAAATAAAAGATATATTCACAATAATAATTTAGGCAGCGGGGTAAATAAATTAAATGTTCAGAGTCCTGTAGAGGCGGCTAAATTGATACAACGGATATTAATTATTGACTTTGTTTTAATCGGGAATAATGTCTATGTTAAACCGGAAATTTTTGGGACAGGGGACACTTTTCCCGGGTCTGCAAAATTAAATCAGGGGCATGATAGTTTATAAGTTTATATTTGCAGTTTTTCTCCTTGATCTTGTTGGGCTGAAAAAACTCAGGGCCGGTTTATAAAATTATTCCGTTAGAATAAAGTGAAATCATTATTTTTATTAATAACCGTTATATTTTTCTCTTATACGAAGGCGGCTTTTCCGGGCTCTGACAATCTCCGGAAAGTCTACTATATTATAGGCACCGTTACTTTAACAAACGGCAATCATTTTGAACTATCCGACGGATCGGTCTGGTACGCCGAAAACCCGGCGCATATCGGATCTTCGTTCAGGATTGTCATCATACTCAACAGCCTGCTCAGAAAAGGATCTGCTTTTGTACACGGGAAAGAAATAAATGTGGAGCACGTTTCGGGAAATTTTACATATTACAACGGATATTATTCAAAGGTTGTAGGCATGGAGGACAAAGGTGCGGTTTTATTGACCGAAGACGGGAGCGGCTGGAGCGTGCCAGACTATCAAAGAACGGATACTTCCAAATGGAAAGTCCCTTATAACGTTTTGATTAGTTCCGACGGCTTATTCATGACGAACCTTAACAACGATGAAAGAATCATCGTATCCAGGCGGAACCGTTAAAAGACATTACTGTTTATAATACAGGCCGGACTACCTATAAAGACCGGAATTAAAAACTACAATTAATGATATATTGAATAAAAAAAATAGTTCCGGAATATTGAAATTAGTCCTTTTATTGGCTGCTGCATCATTAATTTTCGGCCTTATGCTGTTATTAACTCATCATAATCATGTTATTGACTACCGTGAATTCTTAACAGAACTGCTTGGTACTACAAGCCGGCGCGCGCATTCTTTCGGTCCGGAATTATTCGTAAATATTAATAGGGATATTTCCGCAATCGGGGGACCAACGGAAATGATAATTATTACCTCTTTCTTCTCGGTGTATCTTTTTTTCGTCAAAGAATACAAAATTTTGTTTAAGTTTACGCTTGCGGTTCTGGTTACCGCAGCCGTGCTGTTTTCTTTAAAGTTTATTTTTAATCATGCCCGCCCGGATTCTCTTCTTGATTTTATTTTTGCGGATAACCTGAATTTCCCGAGCGGCCATGCAATGGCTTCGCTGGTGGTTTTTTCTTTGCTGGCGAGTTACATAAACAGGAAGACATCCGACAAAGCGGCGCGGTTTGTTGTAAACGCATGCGCCGCCGTAATAATTTTATTAATAGGAACAAGCAGGGTAATAACCGGGGCTCACAACCCGTGGGAAGTAATAGCAGGCTGGTGCGCGGGCTTGTCGCTGCTGGCGGTTATAAATTATTTCGGAGGCATTCATCCGGTTAAAAAATTCAAAGAACGGAGATAAGAAAGTTTCATGAACCCTAAGGCCGAAGAATATATAGCAAAGCTGCAGTTGACCCGGCATCCGGAAGGCGGCTACTACAAAGAAGTATACAGAAGCACGGAATATTTCGAAACTGAACATTTGCCCGGCAGATACGATAATAGAAGAGCGTTCTCTACTTATTAATTTTATTAAAACTTTTCCCGGATTATTCAGAAATAATTAAAAAGTTGACTAAATTTAAGACTTAGATATATAATGTTATTCTTCCTTATTCTGCGGTATTGAAATTTTGAAACCCGGGAAAAATTAGGTGAATTAAATTTTACCTTAACAAATTGGTAAATAAATTCTAATTTTAGCTTGAAAATTAACTGTTTAGTGATTAAGTCATTGAAAATGTTTCTTTAATTATATAATTTTTTCCCCACAATTTTAATATAGGAGGAAGTCTATCGATTGTTTATACATTAGCTTTTGATACAATCATTTCCATTAAGGGATTCTTATTAAACAGAGAATCAGAAAATTGTTTTCGGAGATTGCCGGGGTCTCGATATTCGGGACAATTCTATTCTATTCGGCAATTAATATGGGTTTTCTTGATCCATACATTTCACAACTTAACAATGACTTTTGGGTAGACGCAATATTTAATTATAATGCGGCTGGGAATATTGCTCCGGGCAGAGACGATCTCCAGCCCGTGAATAATCTGAATTCTTATGCCTCCACCGCTGACGGTAATTACGAACTTAAAATACCTTCCGATGTTCCAGCCGATACTTCGAAAAATAAACTTTATTCCGATACCTCAAAATCGGATACTACGCACGGACGTATCGATACGACAAAAGGCAAGAAAGATACTTTAGCCGTTGAGCAGGATACCGCCGTGCTGAACGCCATGGCAAGAGATTCCACCGCACGCTTAAAATATTTTCAATATAAAAGAAACGACGAGCCGTATGTAACTCTTTCTAAGCCTCAGCCCGGGCAGGAGTTCTTTGCCCAGCCTTCGCAAGGTTTAGCCCAGAGACGGGTGCAGATAGATTCCACGGGCAAGTTTGTGGAAATCATCGACGAAGTGGCCGGAATGCACCCGAAAATAATCCTGCGCCTGCCCATAGAAGAGTACATCAAGATGCAGCTTGCGTTGAACAACCAGCGTATATGGAACGGCATTGCCGACGCTTATGAAATGAAAGGCTCGGCGAATGAACTCGGCGAGCTGATAAAAAGCTTCACGAATTTTGAAATCCCGCTGCCGAGCGTAGGCGTCTTAAGCATTTTCGGCAAGCCTAAGATAAGTCTTAGGATCGGGGGCGCCGTCGATATCCACGGCGCATGGAGGAGCCAGACTACGCAGGGCGTTACGGCTTCGCTGCTCGGCAATACGACGAACGAGCCCGACTTCCAGCAGCAGGTGCAGATCAACGTTAACGGCACTATCGGCGATAAGCTGAATATAAATGCCGACTGGAACACCGAACGCACTTTCGAGTATGAGAACCAGTTGAAGATCAAATACACCGGCTACGAGGACGAAATAGTGCAGAGCGTTGAAGCCGGGAACGTTTCGCTTCAGACCTCGCCGCTGGTTGGCGGAGGAGAAGCATTGTTCGGCGTTAAGGCCAAGTTCCAACTGGGACCTTTAACTCTTACCACACTTGCCAGCCAGAAGAAAGGACAGACAAAGACGGTAGCCGTTTCCGGCGGTTCTACTTCTCAGACCTTTTCAATCAGAGCTTACGACTATGCTACGAACAACTTCTTCCTCGATACCGTTTATGCCAGTACCAAACCGGAGTTCAACTTCTTTTATAAGTATTACGGTAATGCAACGCCTATTGTTAATCCAGCATATAGGATTGTAAAGCTTGAAGTCTGGAAATCAAAAACAGGATTGACTTACGATAAATCAAAAGAAAGACAGGTAAACGCATACCTTAACCTACCTCCGTTATCGCAGGGAGGAACCTACCCTGCTAAGTATTTTGCGGATACTTCAAGTCAAAATCAAGGCCTGGTTGAGAGCGGCAGGTTTACCCTTTTACAGGAAGGGGTCGATTATACATTACAGCCGAATACCGGCTACATTACATTCAACGCTCAGATCCAGGACCAGGATGCGATAGCGGTTGCCTATGAAGTCGAGAATTCCCAGCCGGGACCACAGGACGACTCTTTCTACGGGCAGTTCCTCAGCAGCGTTAATAACGATACTTCCAAGCTGGTCTTGAAGTTAATCAAACCTGCTTATTTAAAACCGCAGTATAAAGAAGCTTGGAAACTGATGTTAAAGAATATCTATCCACTTAACAGCACGAACATAAACCAGAACGGTTTTGTTTTCCAGATTAAATACGAAATTCCCGGGCAGGACCCGGTCACCGAAATTCAGACCGATAAAGGCGTTGTGAAACTGTTGAACGCTTTCGGGCTCGACAAGTACGACGCAAGTCTTACCAATCCTACACCGGACGACCAGTTCGACTGGCGGCCGACTATAACAATACTGCCGGCACAAGGCGAAGTAATATTCCCTTACCTGGAACCGTTCGGCAAGGACATGGCGGCCGAAGGCATACCGGATTCGCTGGCTTATCAATCGGTTTACGATACAACCTCGTATTATGCACAGCAGGATAAGATTCACGACAGGTGGGAGATGACCGGCAAATTTTCCGGCGAAGCATCGTCCGTTTACCAGCTCGGCTTTAATATTGTTGAGAATTCGGTCCGCGTGACACTCAACGGAAGGCAGCTGACCGCGGGAGTTGACTATACCGTCGACTACAACATAGGTCAGTTGACTATTTTAAACAGCGATGCCCTGGTGCCGGGCGCGAACCTGAGTATTTCTTACGAACAGAACGATCTTTTCCAGCTTGCTTCAAAGACCCTGCTGGGAGCGAGGGGCGTACTGGATCTAGGCGAGAATACTAATTTGGGATTTTCTATCCTTAACCTTAACCAGCAGTCGTTGAACGACAAGGTAAGAATAGGAGAAGAACCGCTAAGCAACACGATAATGGGCGTCGATTTTTCCACGAAGCAGGACCTGCCTTTCCTCACAGCGGCTCTTGACAACGTTATTTCTACAAAAACCATGTCCAATTTGTCTTTGTCGGGCGAGGCCGCTTATATAAAGCCGGACCCAAACACTAAGAAAAGCACCATACCGGACGACAAAGGCCAGAGCATTGCCTACATAGACGACTTTGAAGGGGCCAAAAAAATTATTCCCGTAGGAATTGCCTACACCTCATGGAAAGATCTTAGTCCTCCCGGCAAACTTCAGCAACTGCCGGATTTAACGCCGAAAGAGGAAATGCCCTATAAGGCCAAGGCGCTGTGGTATAATATTACTCCTCCGAACGTTAACGTAAGGGATATTTGGGGCACGAGAAAACAGGTAGCTACTCAGGACCAGCAGGTTCAGACGCTGGACTTTGTCTTCCTGCCCGATACTCCGGGAGTAAATAATCCCACTCTCACCAAGCCTCCTTTACAGACGTGGGGCGGGATGATGAAAGCCCTGTCTTCTACGGCCAACGACCTGCAGGCGCAGAACATTCAATATATCGAATTCTGGATGCATGTTTCCGTTATGCCTCCTAATGGCAAGTCCTATTTATATATTGATCTGGGCAGGATCAGCGAGGACATGATTCCCAACGGCATTCTTAACACGGAAGATGTGAACCATAACGGTGTAATTGACCAGAACGAAGATGTGGGTATTGACGGGATGAACGATCAACAGGAACAAGCCTATTATAATTCAAAGAAAAGCGATCCCGGCGGGGACGATTTTTCCTTCGATCCTTCGGCTCCCTGGGGGACGGATGCACAGCAAATTGCCAAGTATTTCCATATCAACGGGACCGAAGGAAACGCGGTACTTACCGATATAGGCAGGATCCCGGACACGGAAGATCTAAATCAAAACGGGAACCTTGATGTTGTAAACAGCTATTTCCGGTATGCTATACCGCTTGATACTACTCATTCAGGAAACAATTATGAAAACAAGTATATAGCCGGAGGAGGGGATAATGCCGGGTGGTTCCTTATCCGTGTGCCGTTAAGGGACACCGCGGCAGCCGTCAATAATCCGAGTCTTTCGGATGTTGAATACATCAGAGTATTCTGCCAGAATGAGCCTGGTGAAGTACATGTCCGCCTGGCGGAATTCAACCTTGCCGGAAACCAGTGGCAGGCTGCATTGCCTAACGATACCGTAATGTCGGTATCGGTGATCAACTACGAGGATAATACTAATTACTCCAGCCCTCCCGGCGTACAGAGAGCAAGGGATCACAGCCAGCCCGACCAGCAGGTGTACGGCAACGAGCAGTCGCTGGATCTTATACTCAACGGACTCGGCATAGATTCGACGCGCGAAACGGTTAAATACATGTATGCGCCTCTCGATCTATTCAACTATAAGGAAATGAAATTCTTTTACCACTGCGATCAGTCTCCCGGCACCAACCTGGCCGATTCGAGCGACGGCGGATATCCTGGCCAGCTTTATATCAAGTTCGGTACGGATACGAGCAATTATTACGAGTACCTGCTTACTTTAAAACCGGGACCTCCGGAAAATACGGGCTGGCTTGACGTCGATATCGATTTCAGCAAGCTGACGGCCATAAAGACCGGCCTGGACTCGGCCCAGGCGACAAAACTTTATACTGTCCCGGTAGCCGGAATACCCGGGGAATATTACGGCGTTAAAGGCAATCCGTCCCTTACGGCGGTAAAATATATTACTTTCGGCCTGCATAACCATACCGGGAAATATAAAAGACCCAGGAAATTATACGGCGAGGTGTGGCTGAACGAATTGAGAGTTATTGGAGCGGATAATCATCCCGGTTTCGCCTACACCGCTTCCGCTTCGCTGAACCTGGCAGATTTGATGTCCGTTAATTTTAACATGAGCAGAACAGATCCGTATTTCCACGCACTGTCTGATCAATTCGGATCGAGAGTAGATACAAGGAGCTGGAGCATGTCGGCAAACCTCAATGTACTTAAACTGCTGCCTTTCGACATGTCGGGAAGCAACCTTAAATTAAGTTATTCACATTCCGAATCGATAGGCAAGCCTCTGTATCTGCCCGGTACGGACATACGCGTCGAAGAAGCGGCTCAGCTTGCCGCGCAGTCGAGATCCGATACTTTGAGCCGTTATTCGGCCAACCGGAAAACGGCCAAACAAATAACAGACGATTCGCAGACAATGAGCGTTTCCGATACCTGGTCTTCTTCGGGAATAAAGCTGCAGATACCTTCAAATTACTGGCTTATAAAAAATACCATTGATGCATTGACTCTCGGATTTAATTATAATAAAACTTTCCGCAGGAGCCCGACGGTATTATCCAATAAATCATGGATATGGAACGCTACCGCAAATTACGGTATAAATTTCAGCCCGGACGATTATATCGAACCCGGCAGGCTTCCCTTAATAGGATCAATATTCAGCTTTTTATCGGATTACAGGAACCTGAAAATATATTATGCGCCGCAGAATTTTTCGGCCAGCCTTTCGGTTAACAGGAACAGGAACATTACACTGAACAGACAGGTAGGCACCAGCATTTCAAATCCCATTCCTTCCCACGATTTCTCGGCGACAAGGGCTCTGAACTTTTTGTGGAAATTTACCGACGGCGGTCTGATAAATTTAAGTACATCATATAATCTTTCCGTTAATTCGTCGCTGGCTTACCTGGAAGTAGGACCCGACGGCCAGACCTTTTTGCCCGAAAACATGGTGTGGCGGAAAATTTTCGGCGGTGCATTGTTCGGAAGAGACTATCAGCTGCAGCAGTCCGTAGATATTAGAACAAACCCGATGCTCCCGTCCCTTTTCCATTTAAATCAGTACCTTCAGTTGTCGGGCGGATATACGGTCGCTTATCAATGGAACAACAATTTCAGCCAGCAGGAAGCCGGAAGGAGCGCGGGTTATACCAGCCATGCAACCGTCGGCCTGAGACTTTCCCTGAAATCTCTGATGGATCCTCTGTTTGAAGCGAGCACCGAGCAAAATAACCCGGAGAATTTCCGGAGACAGGGTTTTGAGCAGAACAATCCAAGGCCGGAAGAAAATCAAAATGAAAACCGGGGCGAAAGAAATCCGAACCGCGAAGGCAGCGAAGGCGAAAGGAATTCAATCCGCGGAGCTAACCGGGGCGTTGAGAGAGAGAACGTACCCGGACGCGAACCGGGGCAAAACCCGGCGTTAAAGGACACGGCCGGCGTAAAAGATACGACCGGCGTTAAAGTCGTTAAGAAGCCGTTCCCGCTGGTTCACGTGTATTACCTGCTGAGATCGATGGCCAGGTTTTTATTGTTCGACTACAATGCAATTAATATTAATCTATCATCCGACAACAGTCTCGGCCGCGGCAGCCTTATGGCCCGGGGCTCCGGTATATCGAATTTCTGGGGATTGACGTTCCATGCGGACGACGGTCCTTCCAGGTTGTTTATGCTCGGTCTTAACTCGAATAACTTCATAAGGGCGCCCGGACAGAATATTACGGATTCGTACAGCCAGAGGAATAATCTGGATTTCAGTACTTCCAAACCGCTGTGGGAGGGCGCAAGAATAGATCTGAACTGGAAAGTCGGCTGGTCTATAAACAAAAGCACAACGTATCAATCTGATTCGGTTACCGGTATCGCAACGCAGCAGTTTTTAAATGAAACCGGCTCAATTTCAAGATCGTTTTTAACGGTTCCGCCGGTGTTCTTTCTGAGTTTTCTTAAGAGCGGAATAAACCGAGTGCATCAGCTTTATACGTACGATCAGAACGACCCGAATTCGGCCCAGGAACTGTCGAACGCATTTGTCCAAGGCTTTGAAACTTTGCCCTGGCTCTCAAGGCTCGGCTTCTTAAAGAATTTCATGAACTATATTCCGCGGCCGAACTGGACATTTAATTGGGACGGCTTGCAGAAGTATCCGTTGTTTCATTCTTTTGCGCAAAGTATGTCAATTCAGAATGCGTATACTTCAACTTACACCGAAGGATGGAATATCGATCCCACCGGGACGCGCGTTGTTCAATCCCAAAGGATAGAATACGGGTTTACACCGCTGGTCGGGATTAATATTACGTTTAACAGGCTCTGGAACGGTAACCTGACCGGGAACATAAAATATTCAACGAGGTCCAGTTACGATCTGGGCATTTCCACGCAAAATATTACCGAAACATTCTCGAGGGATATCGGCCTGACCGCATCGTATTCAAAATCCGGCTTCGAATTCCCGTTCTTCGGGCTGTCGCTTAAGAACGATATTGAATTCAGCTTTTCCTATACCAACAGTCAAAGCACCACCATAATTTATAATATGCAGCAATGGGACGGCGGCATTCCTCAGGACGGCGTCAACAGGATTTCCTTAGAACCCCGCATAAAATATACGGTTAGCTCGAAAGTTACGCTGTCAATCTTTTATCAGCGCTCCTCCACGGCGCCCGTCGGAGCTTCGCAGATTCCGCCGACGACAACAAATGAGGCGGGACTTGACGTACATATTTCGATACAATGATAAAATTTGATATTTTTAATTACAATAATTCTGTTATAATTAAAACAGCGATATTTATTTTTTAATTTGAAGTAAAACGGGAACAATTGCACATGAAAGATTACAAAATACTATGGGTTGACGATGAAATTGAACTTTTGCGTTCGCATATAATTTTTTTATCGGAAAAGGGTTATGAAGTAGACACGGTTACCAACGGCGAAGACGCGATCTCGGCGGTTAAAGAAAAAGATTACGACCTTATTTTGCTCGACGAAATGATGCCCGGCATGGGCGGACTTGAAACTCTGGCCAAGATTAAAGAATTCAGCCCGTCGATACCCGTTGTAATGGCGACAAAAAGCGAAGAAGAAACCCTGATGGACGAAGCTATAGGAGGCAAGATTACGGATTACCTCACAAAGCCCGTTAATCCCAGCCAAATCCTGCTGGTATGCAAGAAAATTTTCGAGGGCAGGAAGCTTTCGAATCAGCAGACCGCAAAAGACTACCTGCAGGATTTTAACGAAATTTCCAGAGCCTTTCTAAACAATATGGACTTCGAAGAGTGGATGGACGTTTACCTTAAGCTTGTAAACTGGGACGTCGAGCTGGATACTCACCCGGATATTAACCTGCGCCAGACATTAAACGATCAAAAAAAAGAAGGCAACAAGGAATTTTCAAAGTACATCGAAAAAAATTATAAAAACTGGGTAAACAGTCTGGGCGATGTCTACACTCCTACGCTGTCCCCGGAAATAGTTCCGAAATATGTTATCCCCAGCCTAAACAATACCAATACGGCAGTATTTTTCTTCGTAATCGATTGCCTCCGGCTGGATCAATGGCTGATCATGGAGAGACATCTTTCCGATTTCTTCAAGATAGAAAAAGACTATTATTACGCGATACTTCCTACGGCTACCCCTTACGCACGTAACGCGTTATTCAGCGGATTATTCCCCTCGGAAATCGAGAAAAATTATCCTCATTTATGGAACAATACGGACGACGACGAGAGGAGCATGAACAAGTACGAGAAAGAACTTCTGCAGCTTCTGCTCGACAGAAAAAGGATAAAACTTCGAAACGAATTAAAGTATATTAAAATTATAGATCCGGAAGTAGGACGCAACTTCGAACAGAACATTCTTTCCCATCAGAACACCCATCTTACCGCGGTTGTGGTTAATTTCCTGGATATGATCGCACACGGCAGGTCGGATTCGGACCTGCTGAAAGAGATCGCGCCGGACGAACCGGCTTACAGGTCCCTGACGAATACGTGGTTCACGCACTCTTCTTTGTTTGCTACTTTTAAGGCGCTGGCCGGTATGAGCAACGTGAAGGTAATTATTACAACCGACCACGGAAGCATAAGGACGTTAAGAGGAGCCAAGGTGCTCGGAGACAGGGAAGCGTCTACGAATTTAAGGTTTAAATTCGGGCGGAACTTAAAAGTAGACGACAAACATGCCGTTTACGTTAAGAATGCAGAAGATTACAAACTTCCCAAGCGCGGAGTTACAATAAATTATATTATTTCGAAGGAAGATTACTATTTTGTTTATCCGACCGATTACCATAAGTTCCTTACTTATTATAAAGATACTTTTCAGCACGGCGGAATTTCGATGGAAGAGATGATACTGCCGGTTATTACAATGGAGCCGAAATAACTTTGAATTATCCTTCTGTTATAAAATCGGGAAGCGAGGAAGAAACGGCCGCAATGGCCGAAAATTTTATTAAATCCGTCGCGCCCGGCGATGTTGTCGTTTTAAACGGTAACCTCGGGGCAGGAAAAACTTTTTTTATAAAAAGCGCTTTAAGAACCCTCGGGATCGACAACGTCAACAGTCCCACTTTCGCCATTGTAAACGAATACTCGGACGGTTATAAATTTTATCATTTCGATTTTTACAGGATTAACGGGATCAACGAATTATACGACATAGGTTTCAACGATTATCTTAACGACCCGGAAGCCGTTATTTTTATCGAGTGGGGAAGCCTGATCCCGGAGATCCTTCCCCGCAGGAGGATTGAGATAGATATAGATTCGGACGGGGAATTTTCGAGGGTAATAAAATTCTTAAAATATGAATGAAATAAAACCGATATTATCCGTAGAAACAAGCGGACCGTTATGCGGCGCATGCGTTTATTTCTCAGATAAAAAATACTTTGAAACCGGTATAAGTTTGAAAAATTCGCACGCCGAAAAACTGTTCGAGGCGATAGACGGTTGCTTAAGAGCCTCGGGTATCAGCGCGGGCGAATTAAATGCGATCGCGGTTTCCTCGGGGCCCGGCTCTTTTACGGGATTAAGGATCGGGATGTCCGCGTCGAAAGGTATGGCGTTTGCTTCATCCCTGCCGATTATAACCGTGCCTACCTTTGAGGCGATGGCGCTTCAAATTTCGAAATACCTGCCGGACGGCTCCGTTTTCTCGATTGCCAATAAAGTCAATTCGGATGAAATTTATTTTGCCAAGTTTAAAATTGTCTCTAATAATTATATATTTGTGGAAAATCTGAGAATTATAAAGAACAGCGAACTCCCGGAAAGGTCGGCCGGAGAACTGCTTTTCGGGAATGCCGCGGCTTTATTAAATAGCGAGGGAGTTTACGGAGAGAGCATGAATGCCCCTTCTCCGAGGTACGTTGCCGAATGGGCAAAACGCTTCGGCGACAAATTTAAAATTAAAGACTTCGATTATTTGGAACCTAACTATCTAAAAAATTTTATTATTAAGGAAAAGAAAAATGTATAAGAAGATAATAACCGCACTTGTCTTCTTGAGTTCGATTGCTTTTGCTCAATCAATCGGCCCCAAAGCTGCTATTCCTCAAATTGACTACAACTTCTCCCGCGTACCGAAAGGCGAAACATTGTCACATACTTATGTTATTTTTAACGGCGGAGACAAGGCTTTGACGCTATCGGACATAAGGACGTCGTGCAAGTGCATAACCGCCAGCCTCGACAGGAACGAACTTGCGCCTGCGGACTCCGCCAGGTTATCCGTCGAATATACCAACGCTGGCAATTCCGAAAATCTAGATAACTACGTGGCAATCCGTACAAACGATCCTTCCAACCCCGATCTCAGGATATACATAACCAGGATAACTCCGGGTGCCTCGCCGACATTATCAAAGATGCCGAGCGATACGTCGGGCAATAAACAGGTTTCGGCGCCGCCTTTAATTTATTTCCCGGAAGACTCGCATAATTTCGGAGTAATGAAACAGGGATCCGTGGGAGACTATATATTTAAGTTCCAGAACAAAGGCGGCTCTGCGTTAAAGATAAAAGATATAACGACATCGTGCGGCTGCACCGCGGCTCTGGTTAAAAGCAAGGAAGTTGCACCCGGCGGCGAAGGAGAGTTGAGGGTACAATTTGATTCTTCGGGAAAGATAGGTAAATTAAGCCGTTCGGTTACGCTCTATACGAACGATCCCAAACACATAGAAAAAACAATAATCATTTATGCTGACGTAGTGACGGAGATAAAAT
>JBJKOY010000378.1:0-15920 GCA_046706945.1 Ignavibacteriaceae bacterium
CCCGTTCCGGAGACCTGATTACAAAAATAATAGACGGACTAAGCGGAAAACAGGTTCACTGCGAAGTAATTATTTGTCCTCCGTTTACTTCTCTAAGCGAGGCGGATTCGTTGGTAAAAAATACTACCGTAAAACTGGGAGCCCAGAATATGTACTTTGAAGACAGCGGGGCTTTTACGGGTGAGATCTCCCCTTCAATGCTGCTGGGTACGGGCTGCGAATACGTAATACTCGGACATTCCGAAAGAAGAATTATTTTCGGCGAAACGGACGCTGTTATAAACAGGAAAATTAAAAAAGCTCTCGAGGCAGGGTTAAAGCCCATCTTTTGCGTTGGAGAAACTCTTATAGAAAGAGAATCCGGAACGACAAAAAATGTTGTGGAAAGACAGGTGACCGGCGGTCTGAAAGAAATATCGGAAGAAGACTTAAGCAAAATAATCGTTGCATACGAGCCTGTCTGGGCAATCGGTACCGGTAAAACGGCTACCCCGGCCCAGGCGGAAGAAGTGCACGAGTTTATAAGAAGCCTTATCGCCGAAAAATATTCCAATAATGCGGCCGAGAATCTGGTTATCCAATACGGCGGCAGCGTTAAACCCGATAACGCCGCGGAACTGCTTTCGCAGAAGAATATAGACGGTGCGCTGGTAGGCGGTGCATGCCTTAAGGCCGATTCGTTCATCGCCATTATTACGTCTGCGTAACTGTTTTTATCTCAATAAATTATAGGGGGCGGCCGGGCTAATTCTTTAACTCAGCCGTCTAAAATATACATTGATTTCCCATCTGTTCTTTAGTATATTTGTCAGTTTAATTAAATAACCTAGGATACGATATACGGATGGGATTCCCCAAATTTATTTCTTTCTCATTTCTATTCTTTCTTTCGCTTTTGGTGCAATCCGTAAACGCACAAATACTTTTTCGAGAATTGCCTAATTACCGGTTCCCTACCGAGGATTCGACATTTCTCGACATTGGACCCGCGAGAAGCATTATATCTCTTAACGGCGAATGGTCGGTTTATCCTTCGGGTTCTACCAATAAAAAAGTTACCGTCGGCATTCCTTCCGTTTTTAAAGGCAACGGCGACCTGGTTTTCGAAAAAGAACTTCCGCTTTCAAAGAGCGATATTTTAAATCATAACCTTGAGCTCGTTTTCCTCGGACTTAATTATTCCGCCGATATATCCGTGAACGGGATTATTATTTACCGCCATGTCGGCGGCTCATACCCGTTTAGGTTCGAACTTCCCAGGGATGTACTGCATGCGGACAAAAGTAATATTTTAACCGTTAAATTGTTATATTCACTCGATTCACAAACCACCATCCCGTTATTTCAAAGATTTTACTTTCCCCAAAACTTCGGCGGTATTTTTAAGGACGTCTACATCCATCTTAAGCCTTCTGTTTCCGTTTCCGACCTGGTCCTCTCGGATACCTACGACCCCTCAGGCAATAGGGCAACGATCAAGCTATCGACTAAAGTGGAAAACAGGGAAATCAGGGAAACGGCCGACACTCTGGCTTTGCCGACGGAATTCAGTTTGAAAGTAAAATTTATTTCAACCGAAAACGGAAGGACGATAGAAGAACCGGAATACAATTTCCAGGTTAATCCCAATCAGGATAAAACAATTTCCCAAACTTTCGAGATAAGGGCGCCTGAAACCTGGTCGCCTTCCTCTCCGAATTCTTATTCGGTCGAAACCGAAATCTGGAGCGGTAAAAATTTGATTGATCTCTCGCGAAGGTTTTTATCTGTTTATTCGCTTACCGCATCCGAAAAATCTTTGGAACTTAACGGGTCTGATTTTACCGTTAACGGAGTTACCTACATCCCTTCGTTCGGTGAATACGGACCTCTCGCAACCTACACGCAGATGGATCACGATATCCGGATGATAAAAGAACTTGGTTTTAACGCCGTGAGATTCGCGAAAAGCGTGCCTCACCCGTATTATTTGAGATTGTGCGAAAAATACGGACTTCTTGCCTTCATAGAGATACCGCTTAACGGTCTGCCGGAAAGCCTCGCGGAGGACCCCGATTTTATCTCGAGGAGCAAGTTCTATTTATCGAATTTTGTAAAAGCATATAGAAATTATTCGGCCGCGGCCGCGGTCGGTTTGGGCAGTTCGTATCTCCCCCATTCCAATATAATCGACGCATATCTAAAACTGCTCGCCGGTACGGTCAAAAACTCTTCCTCCCTTCTGACGTATGCTTCTTTCAGCGGGATGAATATTTCCCCGGTCGAAGGCATAGATATGTACGGCACGGAGTTGTTCAATTCTTCCATCGATGCCGAATCCGAACGGTTCAGGAGGCTGCAGAAGGAGCTGGGACCCGGAAGGGTCTTTATAAGTTCGGCAACTTACGTTGTTAATATAGGCAACAGCAACGGTTACGTAAACGAACATTCGTTCGAGGCACAGGCGAAATATTTTGAAGGACTCCTGGATTATTCTTCCGCAAATCGTACGGCAGGCTATTTCATAAATTCGATGTTCGATTACCGGGGCGATTTCGCTTCGCTTACCGCAGGCTACAGCGTAAATAATATTTATAGGATAGGAATCTGCGGAGAAGACCGGGGCACCAACCGTATCGGTTACAAGGTAATTTATTCAAAGTTTCACAACGCCGAAAAAGTCACCATCCCCATCGGTATAAAAAAGGACGACTCCCCGATGTATTTTGTTTTCGAGGGATTGCTGCTTGCCTTGTTTATCGGGGTTTTGGTTAACTCGGGACGCAAATTCAGGGAAGACGCCTCGCGCGCCCTGCTCAGACCGTATAATTTTTATGCCGATGTACGCGATCAAAGGATAATGTCGGGCTTTCATTCTACTGTTCTTGCCGTGGTTGTTGCCGCCACCGCGGCTTTGATAACAGCGAACATGCTGTTCTATTTCAAGGAAAATATTATTCTGGAAAAGATCCTTCTTTCCTTCGGAAGCCCGGATATTATTAAGACAACCAGCTATCTGGCATGGCACCCGCTCGCATCCCTGCTGTGGCTGACGGTATCCTTTATATTCGCGTTGCTGTTTTTAACTATCATAGTAAAAATCGCTTCGTTTTTCGTAAAAACGAAAGTATATTATTCCAGCATTTATTTTAGCGTAATATGGTCTTTTCTTCCGTTGATTATATTAATACCCGCGGGTATTATTTTGTACAGGCTGCTCAGCGCGGATATAGCCAATTTATACGTCTACCTCGGCATGCTCGGTTTTGCCGTCTGGATTTTTTACCGCCTCATGAAAGGAATTTACGTGATATTCGATGTGAATTCAGGCAGCGTATATTTTTACAGTATCGTTATTATCCTGGCGGCAATTTGCTGCGTCATGGTCTATTATCAATTGAAGAACTCCGTGTTCGATTACTTAATGCTGGCGTTAAAGCAGTATAAAATATTATAACAAGGTCGGAAATTGTATCTATCGAAGCTGGAAATATTGGGGTTCAAATCTTTTGCTCAAAGGACGCTGGTTAATTTTAATCAGGGAGTGACTTCCATAGTCGGGCCGAACGGATGCGGCAAAACGAATATAGTGGACGCGATACGCTGGTGCCTCGGCGAACAGAGAAGCGGCATGCTGCGGAGCGATAAAATGGAGAACGTCATTTTCAACGGGACTTCGAACAAAAAACCCATGGGGATGGCCGAGGTATCGCTAACAATTCAAAACAACAAAGGGATTCTGCCTACCGAGTACAGCGAGGTTACGATTACGAGAAGAATTTTCAGATCGGGCGAAAGCGAATACCTTCTGAATAAGAACGTGTGCAGGCTGAAAGATATTACCAATCTCTTTATGGATACCGGCATCGGGGCAAACGCATATTCCGTAATAGAACTGAAAATGATCGAGACCATTCTGAGCAGCAAGGCCGACGAACGCAGGACCATGTTCGAGGAAGCGGCCGGAGTTAACAAGTACAAGCTCCGCCGCAGACTTGCGCTGCGGAAACTCGATGAAGTAAAAGCAGATCTCAACAGGGTCAACGACATCGTCGCCGAAGTGGAGAAAAAAGTAAATTCGCTTGAAAGACAGGCGAAAAAGGCGGATAAATACAATAAGATATCTTCCGCCCTTAGGGAACTTGAAATTGATCTCGCCGAGAGAGAACTGGCATTGTTCAATCTTCAAAGGTCGAATTCGAAAAACATGAAGGAAGAAAATTTTCAAAGGAAGATCGAACTGGAATCGGAACTCTCAAAGATAGACGACGAATTAAAAGTTAGGAAACATGAATTAACGGAAATAGAATACAAACTAAAAAGTAAAAGAACCGAAGTTGCAGCCCGGACCGAAAGGATTTACAACGTTCAAAATAATATTTCCGTCGCCGAAGAAAGACGGAAATCCCTTGAAAGGAACATCGAGAGGTACAGGCAGGAACTGGATGAGCTTCATGTACAGCTCGGCGAAGCGGAGGAGTCGATTAAAGACAGTGCGCAGGAGACCGATGATCTTACGAGAAAAATCGGACTAAAGGAATCGGAAAAGCAATCGAACATTGAGACCGTAGGCAAATATAAAGCCGAACTGGAACATTAAAGAGAAGCGCTGAAAAAGCTGTCGGATACCCTGCTGGAGATGTTCAAAGAAATTACGAATAAAGAAAACGAGCTGTCAAACGTCGAGAAATCGCTCGAAGGGAAGAATATTTCGATAAACAAGCTGAATTCAAAAATTCAGACCCTTACCGGCAACATAGCTAAAACCGTAGGGTACCTTGAAGAGCTGAACCAGGAAAAAGCCGACGTTGAGAACAAAATAAACGAGGTTGAAAATATTTATTCTCAAAAACAAAAGGAAAAAGACCAGCTCGAAAAAGAACTGAATTTAAAAAAGGAAAAGGAACTCGAGTACAAAGGTCTGCTCAACGCGCTGAAAGAAAAAATCGGATTTATTCAGAATCTGATCGACAACCTAGAAGGAGTGTCCAACGGCGCCAAAGCGCTGCTTGAGAACAACGATTGGGCGGCGGGCAAGAAAACCATTCTTGCGCATACCGGCAACTCAAGCGACGAGTACAGGTTCGCGGTAGAAGCGGCTTTAAAGAATAACCTGAACGACATCCTTATCGAGACGATGGACGATCTTAAAAACGGGATAGAATACCTTAAAAGCAACGATATAGGCAAGGCATCTTTCTATGTCTCCGGTTTCGGTAACAACAGGAAAAAAAATCTCATGGATAAAATCCATGACTACGGTACGAAGAGAAAGGCAAAAAAACTCGTCGCCGAAAAAGGATTTGTAGGCCGGGCGGTCGACTTTGTTCAGACCGAAGAAAAATGGAAATCTTTTTTCGACAAGCTGCTGGATAAGTACATAGTCGTCGATACCCTCGATACCGCGTTCAGGCTTTCGGAAAAGTATCCCGGCTTTAACTTCACCACTTTAAACGGCGATTACGTGGATAATTCGGGAAGCATCGAGGCGGGATCGGAGCCGAAACCGGACGATTCCATATTCGGCAGGAAGCAGTTTCTTGAAAAACTCAAGAACGAATTCCCTTTGAGAGAAGCGCAGCTTGAAAAACTGAGGGAAGGCATCAATCGGTCGGAGACCAGAATAAACGGAATCGATTTAAATGTACTTTCAGAGCGCGGTAAACTTCTCGTGAACGACCTGTCAAACGTGGAGAAACAAATCGCTCAGTTCGAATACGAGAAGCAAAAAGCCGAGGATGAGATCGAGAAGACGAGAGCGGAAATAAGCGACCTTGTAACCGAGTCTAATAACCTTGATAACGAAAGAAATAAGCTGAGCGGTATACTTGAAGAGCAGGAAAAAGAAAGAACGTCGGTAGAACGGCAGCGTGCAGGAGTAGAAGAAGAAGTTAAAACGTGCGAAGAAAGCTACGGCGCTTCCGTGGCCGAACAAAACAGGATCAATCTCGATCTTGAAAGACTGCTGGGAGAAAAAAAGAATACTGAAAACGCGATAAAACGCGCCGAGGATTCTATAGAGACAATCGGCAAGTCTATCGCCAAAAGAGAATTCGATATAAACTCTTCGGGCGAGGAAATAGAGTCGCTTAAGCAAGTTCTGGAAGAAAAAGGCCTGGACATCCGCGAACTTGAAGACGGTAAAAATAATTTATTGAAAGAAGAAAGCGAAATAGATTCGGCTTTTAAGACCCTTCGTACCAAGATCGGCGAAAAAGAGACGGCTCAAAACGGTTTCAGAAAAGAAAGAGAAGCGGTATCTGACGAAATCCATTCCTGCGACATGAAGCTCAACGAACTCGGCATGAAGACCGAAAATCTCCGGGAGAATATTAAAGAAAATTATTCAGTTACTCTTGAAGCAAAAACTTTCGACGACCTTGAAGAGTTCGACTTCAAACAAAGGACTGAGGAGGTGCATACCTTAAAACAGCAGGTAAGAAATTTGGGTCCTATTAACCTGCTGGCTTATTCGGAATACGAAGAAGAAAAAGAAAGATTCGATTTCCTAAATAAGCAGAGGAACGATCTGCTGGAGTCGGAAAGGGATATTATCAAGACCATAGAAGAAATTAATCAGACTGCACAGACCTTGTTCATGGATACGTTTGAGCAGATCAGGCAGAATTTTATTGACATTTTCCGCGGGTTATTTAATCCAGGAGACGAAGCCGATTTGAAGCTGGAAGAAGCGGCCGATCCGCTTGAGGCAAAAATTGAAATCATTGCTAAACCGAAAGGCAAGCGCCCGACTTCGATAGAATTACTCTCGGGAGGGGAGAAGACATTAACCGCTATTGCATTGTTGTTTGCGATTTATCTGGTAAAGCCGAGTCCGTTCTGTATTCTTGACGAAGTTGATGCACCTCTTGACGATGCCAACATAGACCGGTTCACTAAAATTATAAAAGACTTCAGCAGCAGTACGCAGTTCATCGTGGTTACTCATAATAAAAGAACTATGGAAGCGGCCAGTACTCTTTACGGTGTTACCATGCAGGAAGAAGGAGTATCTAAACTGGTAAGTGTAAGATTTAATGAAGAATTGGACTTTGTCTCTTAACCGGCCCGGCAGCACATTTATAAATATGAATATCGTAAAAACAAGCGCAATGCCCGGATTTAAAAGCACAGTTATATTTATTTTTCTATTATTTTTTATGAACGAAGGATTTGCTCAGTGGGCAACCGACCCGTCTGAAAACACCAAGCTAGTCCTGGGAGGCTCCAGCCCGGTTGATATAAGTACCGTAACCGATTCCAGAGGCGGATCATTTATATTCTGGCAGGACGGCCGGAGCATGTTTTTAAAACAAGTATTGTTTATTCATGTGGATAACGACGGAAAAGTAACGATGAGAGCCGACGGGAAGAAAATTGCCGAGGGAGCCGGGCCGGAAGAATCACCGGTAGCGGCTTCAAGTCTGCCCAATACCGCCTCGGTGGTGTGGAAAGATATGTCCCTGGCTAATTCCGGAAATTTATTGGCGCAGCGGGTTACGGCAAGCGGAAGCTATCTCTGGCAGCCTCGGGGCGTGGAAGTAACCTCGGGTAATAACGAAATCTATAATTATTCCGCATGTTCCGATGCCTCGGGAGCTTTGTTCGTAACCTACGTATCGAAAAAACCGGGTTTAAACGGCGCGTATAATATCGAACTGCAGAAATTAAGCGCGGAAGGCGAGCCGCTTTTCAACAGCGACAGCACGCGGATATATTCGTCGGCCGACCGAATCGGCTTTACCACTACGGTGCCGGACGACAGCGGCGGTGTTTTTGTACTCTGGCTCCAGTATCATAATAATACCGGGATACTGTACGCTCAGCATGCAGATTCATCGGGACATACTTCATGGGGCGGGAATGCAGTCAGGGTATCCGGCAGCAAGGATAATGTAATTTTATATTCGGCGAAGAAGTTAAATTTCCCGGCCGTCTACGTGGCCTGGCAGAATCAAAAAAACACCAGGGGCATATACCAGCAGATAATCAACGGCAAAGGGAAAAACCTCTGGACTTCCGGCGGAAAGCTGGCTACCCCTCAACCGGGCAGGCAGACAAATCCGGACGAGGTCGTATCCGATTCTTCCGTAATACTATGCTGGAACCAGGAATCCGGCAAAGACAGGGATATTTATCTTCAAAAGTTCAGCCTGCAGGGCAAACCGGTTTGGGGCCCTAATCCCGTACCGGTAATCAAATATAAAGGCGATCAATTCGGACAGAAAATTATACCCGACGGCAAAGGCGGCGCAGTCGTTGCCTGGATAGACCGGAGAAACGATTCTACTTACGGCGACATTTATGCTCAGAAAATTAATTCGAAAGGCAGAAAACTCTGGGACCCGCTAGGGTTAAAAGTAGGCACCAATTACAACACGCTCAAGAGCTACTTATCGCTTGTTTCCGATCTGAACGGCGGTGCCGTCGCAATATTCAAAAACAAAAGAGGAAACAAAGACGGCATATACGGCCAGAGGATCTTCAGCAGCGGTACTTATGCTTCCCAGATTATAGCCTTTAATACGGCGGTAGCAGGCGATTCGGTTAAAGTATCCTGGTATTCCGCAAACGAAGAAGGGAAAATAAAATATACGGTGGAAAGGACAAACCGGATGGACACCGACTCAATCCGCTGGGATGATATCGGGTACGTGTATTCGAACGGTCAGCCGGGCGCCAAGCAGTATCAATATTTTGATTCGCCGGATACAACCGGAACGTTATATTACCGTCTCCTGCAATCGGACTCGAACGGGGTGATCCAGACTTCGGACATTTCAAGAATAAATTACTTCGGCCGTTCTTCGGATGTGGTAATCGCCCAGAACATGCCGAACCCTTTTTCCGATTCGACCATGATAAGTTTTTATCTTCCGGATTCAGCTGATGTAAATATAGAATTCTACAACAGTCATGTTGAAAAGATTAAAGTTATAAACCGGTTCTTTCCCTCCGGCGAGAACAAAATTTCATTTTCGGCAGAAGGTCTGAACCCGGGAATTTATTTTTACAGGTTTAAAGTAGATAATTTTGTCGATGTGAAAAAAATGGTTGTTATAAAATAGGTTGTTGGTGGTTGGTGGTTGAACTTTGATCCCGCACAACCAACGGCCAACCGCCCACCTCCAATTCCCCTCCGGTGAGGGGAATTAAAGAAGCGAATTTAAAGTACGCATGAATAATGAATGAAAAGAATTTCAAAATATTTGTCGATTTTGACGGTACGATCACAAAGACCGATGTAGGAGAGGCTTTCTTCAGGAAATTCGGGGACAGCATAAAAGTAGAAAGAATAATCGAGAATCTTTTAAATGACCGGATAACGGCAAGAGAAAGCTGGCTGCAGTTATGCGGCACGGTCTCCGGATTTTCACGGGCAAAATTCGACGAATTCCTTGAATGCATGGAAATCGACGATACTTTTGCGGATTTCGTGGAATACTGTTCTTCAAGAAAATATGATATGTTCATTTTGAGCGACGGGTTTGATTATTATATCAAAAGGATATTTAAAAGAGAAAAACTGGAAAACCTGAAGGTTTACTGCAACACTCTGAAGATAGATAAAACGAACAGGCTGGTCCCGTCCTTTCCTTTTTACGATACCAGTTGCAGCAGCTCGGCAAACTGCAAGCGAAATCATATTATTTCGCACAGCAGCGACGAAGACTACACGGTTTTTATAGGAGACGGCAATTCGGATAAATATACGGCACAGTTCTGCGATTTTATATTCGCTAAAGACGACCTTCTTAAATATTGCGAACGCGAAAGAATTACGTACTTCCCGTTCAATAATTTCGATGACGTCACTGAAAGAATTGAGCAGTTAGGAAAGAAAAAAAGACTGAAAAAAAGGCATCAGGCAGTCTTAAAAAGACGCGAAGCCTATATGATTGAGTAAAAAAATCGCCCGGAATTAAAGCTGAATATACCGCCGGGAGACCGAGCGGTTACGGGATAAAAAATATAATGAGAGAATATGGCGAACATTGCATCAAAGTTTTTTAAATACAGGAGCTATACCCCGCTGCCGTTTCTGTTGGTAATGTTTTTATATGAAGATGCTAACGTTTGGAGCCTGATAATCGGGTTTTTAATTGCTATGTCGGGCGAATTAATCAGGCTGTGGGGGGTTTGCTGGGCCGGCAGCGAAACAAGGACGACGGGAACCGTGGGCGGAACTTTTTTAATTGTCAGCGGCCCATTCGCTCATGTCCGCAACCCGTTATACGTAGGAAATATATTACTGTACCTCGGAATGGGAATAATGTCGATGGCCGTATTTCCTTATCTTCAAATCGCGGCGCTGTTGTTCTTCTTTGTTCAGTACAGCTATATAGTTGCGGAAGAAGAAGAATATTTAAGAAAGACATACGGTGCGGAATACGCGGCGTTCGAAAAGAACGTCCCCCGTTTTTTCCCGCGTATCAGCAGATATAAGGCACACGGCGTCGAACAGCCGGCGTTCAATTTGAAAGCAGGCTTAAAATCGGAAACCCGGACCTTGCAGGCCTTTGCAGCGGTTTCCGTTACTATTTTTTTAATATGGTTTTTAAGAAGATCGTGATCCGGCGGTGTTCTTTTAGAATAACGAAATACTTTGAATAAAGAATTAATGATAATAGCGGGAGAAGTGTCCGGAGATTTGCACGGAGCTTCATTAATTGAAGAACTGAAGAAGATCGACGGAAATTTATATATCTGCGGGATCGGCGGCGATAAGATGCACGCTGCGGGAATGGACCTGATCTATCATATAAACAAGATGGCGTTCCTCGGCTTTCTGGAAGTCGTAAGGCATATCCCGTTTATAAGGAAAGTCCGTAAGGATCTTGTATCGGTTATTAAGGAGAAGAATATCAAGAACGTTGTTCTGATAGATTATCCCGGTTTCAATCTAAGCATTGCCAAAAAGCTCAGATCTATGAACATTAATATTATATACTATATATCCCCTCAAATTTGGGCGTGGGGAGCCGGGAGAATAAAAAAAATAAAAGAGCTGGTGTCGAAGATGCTTGTCGTTTTTCCGTTTGAGGAGGGCATATATAAAAAAGCGGGAGTCGATGTAGTCTTCGTCGGCCATCCTTTGCTGGACAGGATAAGGAATCATAGTTTTTTATCAAAGCGCGAAGTTTACGAGAAATTTAATCTTGAAGAGAATAAAGAAATACTTCTGATACTGCCGGGAAGCCGTTCGCACGAAGTTGAAAAATTATTCCCCGAGGTTATTAAAGCGGCAGACCGCGCGGCCGGGAAGTTCGGCCTCCAGGTTGTTGTAGCTTGTTCGGCCAACATAGACGAAAGCTTGTTCTCGAAGCTGAGCGACAGGAAAAAGTACTCCGTCGTAAAAGGCTATACGTATGATCTCCTTAAATACGCCAAATTCGGCATTGTGAAATCAGGTACGTCGACTTTGGAAGCAGGATTATTCGGACTGCCTATGCTTATAGTATACAAGACCAGTTATCTTACTTATTTGATAGGAAAAAAGTTAATAAAAGTCGACAGCATCGGGATGGCAAACATTATTACCGGCGAAAAGCTGGTGCCGGAATTTATACAGGATAAGGTTACCGAGGAGAACTTGTATAAAGAATGCGACAATATTCTGGGCAATCCCGATATATATAACGGTATGAAAGAGAAACTTAAAAATATTAAGGAACGGCTGGGCGCCGAGGGCGCGTCCGGAAGAGCGGCCGGTATAATTTATACTGCTTTGAATGAATCTTAGAAAAATAAAACAGGATACGCTGAGGTTTGTCGGGAACTACTTATTGTTCGCGACTACAAATGTTCTTTGTAAGACTTTGAAGATTACGGCCGTAAATAAAGATGCGGTGGACGGGCTTGAAAAATCAGGCAAAAGATACGTGCTTGCTTTCTGGCACGGGACGATGCTCATCCCCTGGTATCTTCACCGACGGAAGAATATTGTTGCGCTTATCAGCAAGAGCAAAGACGGCGATCTCCTGGCCAAGATCCTGAAGAACTGGAAATACCAGGTGGTCAGGGGCTCAAGCCATATCGGCGGCGAAGTCGCGCTCGGGGTTTTAGTGGATTACGCGAAGAACGACAGCTCGATTTCCGTAACTCCGGACGGACCGACGGGACCGGCTCATAAAATGAAAGCAGGCGCCGTAATAACCGCAAAAAAAAGCGGTCTGCCCGTTATCCTGATGGGCGTCGGCGTTAAAAGGAAAATAGTCCTCGGAAGCTGGGACGGTTTTGAAGTCCCGAAATTTTTCACCGCCGTCAAGGTTGTGTATTCCGACCCGGTTTATGTGCCGAAGGACTTGGGTTACGAAGAGACATCGAAAGTAATTTCGGATTGCGAGAATAAGCTGAACGAGATCCAGGAAACTGCCGGGTCGTTTGATTAGATGTTTGCGAAAAATCATTTGCAAGTTTTATGTATAAATTAAAATTCATACTTCTTCCGCTGGTCCCGGTATATTACTGCATTATCGCAATAAGGAATATGTTCTTTGACAGAAGGATATTTAAATCGGTAAGCGTGGACGCCAGAGTTGTCTCGGTCGGCAATTTAACCGTAGGCGGATCCGGGAAGACGCCCATGGTAATTTATCTTGCGCAGTTGTTAAAGAGAGAAGGTAAAAAAGCGGGTGTCCTGAGCAGAGGCTACGGCAGGAAATCAAAGGGATACGTCCTTGTATCGGACGGAAAAGATCTGCTTACAACTGTGGATATATGCGGGGATGAAATCTATCAGACGGTTAAGCAATGCGGTGTTGCGGCCGCGGTTTCCGAAAAAAGAGTAATAGGCGCGGAAAGGCTGATCGCGGATACGGGAGTTGACACGATAATCCTTGACGATGCCTTTCAGCATAGATGGATAAACCGCGACGTAAACCTGCTGCTTTTCGAACAGAAATTTCTAAGCAGTGCCGGTTTCGGTAATCAGAATCTGCTGCCGGCCGGGATAATGAGAGAGCCGTTCGGTTCCATAAAGAGAGCCGATGCGGTGATAATAAACAGAAAATTTTCGGAAAGAACGAGTATCCCCGGTCGGTTGAACAAATTCTTTTCGGGCAAAAAAATATTTTACGCGCATTACAAGGCGATACAATTTGTGGATGTGAAAAAAAAAGAATCGTACGGGCTGAAGGAAATCGAAGGGCAGAAAAGCCTTGTTGTTTCGGGAGTGGCAAACCCGTACTCGTTCATTAACGTGCTGAAACAAACAAACGTCGATACGCAGAACCAGATAATTTTCAGGGATCATAAGCATTACAGGCTGAAGGAGGTTCAAAGAATAAGAAAAGAATTTTATTCTACGAATTCTCATTCGGTGGTCACAACGGAAAAAGACGCGGTGAAATTATCCGAGTATGCCCAGGAACTGGACGATATAGATATTTATTTCCTTAAAATCGAACTGGAAATCGACGAACCGGGCGAGTTCGGAGATTGGATAATTAATACATTATATAAGAAAAGGGGAGGAGAAGAATAAAATAATTAAACAAAAAATTTAAACAACATGAAGGTAATTTATTTTTTAATTAGATAATCTAATATGGAGGAAAGAAACAAAATGGCAAAACAACCTAAATATGTTTATTTCTTCGGAGGTAAAAAAGCCGAAGGAAAAGCCGAGATGAAGAATCTTTTGGGCGGAAAAGGCGCTAATCTGGCCGAGATGGTCAATATTGGAATGCCTGTTCCCGCAGGATTTACCATAACTACGGAAGTATGTACTTATTATTATAACAACAAGAAGAAATATCCCAAGGAATTGAAGAACAGCGTACTCGACGCTCTGAAAAAAGTGGAAAAACAAATGGAAGCGAAATTCGGAGATAAGAAAAATCCCCTGCTGGTTTCCGTTAGAAGCGGTGCCAGGGCTTCAATGCCGGGAATGATGGATACTATTTTGAACCTGGGATTAAACGACGTTACGGTGCAGGGAATAATCGAAAAGACCGGCAACCCGAGGTTCGCATACGATTCCTACAGAAGGTTCGTTCAAATGTACGGAGACGTGGTTCTGGGATTGAAACCCGTTGATAAACATGAAGAGGATCCTTTTGAAGTAATAATCGACAGGAAAAAAAGCGGGAACGGGTTTAAGTACGATACGGAACTCACCGCGGATCATTTGAAAGAACTTGTTGCCGAATTTAAAGCCGCAATTAAAGAGAAAACCGGTCACAGTTTTCCGGACGACCCGATGGAGCAGTTGTGGGGCGCGATCGGCGCGGTCTTCGGATCTTGGAACAACGAGAGGGCTATAATATACCGCAAGTTGAACAATATCCCCGGCGACTGGGGTACCGCCGTTAACGTGCAGTCGATGGTATTCGGCAATATGGGAGAAGATTCCGGAACCGGCGTTGCGTTTACGAGAGATCCCGCTGCCGGAGCTAATGTTTTCTACGGCGAATATCTTTTTAATGCCCAGGGCGAAGATGTGGTTGCGGGTATAAGGACACCTCTGCCTATTTCCAAGCTCCAGGACGACGATCCAAAAATTTACAAACAGCTTAACGATATAAGGCTGAACCTGGAAAAACATTATAAGGACATGATGGATATCGAATTCACCATCCAGCAGGGTAAATTGTGGATGCTTCAATGCCGCGTTGGCAAGAGAACCGGGTTTGCCGCAATTAAAATGGCCGTCGATATGGTTAAAGAAAAATTGATTCAAAAAGAAGAAGCGATTAACAGGATCGAACCCAACCAGCTTAACCAATTCCTTCGCCCGATCTTCGATTTAGAAGAAAAACGTAAAGCGGTCGGCGAAGGCAGGCTGCTTGCCAAAGGCCTGAACGCCGGACCCGGCGCCGCGTCCGGTAAAATTGCTCTGAGTGCCCAGGATGCGGACGAAATGGCGTCCAAAGGAGAAAAAGTTATTCTGGTTAGAATCGAAACTTCTCCCGAAGACATTAAAGGCATGAACGCGTCCGAAGGTATCCTTACGGCAAGAGGCGGTATGACTTCGCACGCGGCCCTGGTTGCCAGACAAATGGGGAAAGTCTGCGTTGCCGGCTGCGGTTCGTTAAAAATTAATTACAGGGACAGAACTGTTGGAGGTGAGGGAAAAGATATCCTTCTTAAAGAAGGAGATTATATTTCCATCGACGGTACTACCGGCGAGGTTATTTCCGGAAAAATCGAAACCAAGCCTTCGGAAGTAATACAGGTATTAATAAATAAAACATTGGACGAAAAAGATTCCCCTGTCTACCAGACATACTCAAGCTTGATGAAATGGGCTGACCAGCTTAGAAAATTAAATATCAGGACCAATGCGGATCAGCCGGATCAGGCGGCTAACGCAGTTGCTTTCGGCGCGGAAGGAATCGGACTATGCCGGACCGAGCATATGTTCTTCGGCGGTGATAGAATTATGTCCGTCAGAAAAATGATTGTTTCCGATACCGTTGAAGAAAGAAAGGCCGCTCTTGCGGAACTTCTGCCTCTTCAAAGGGAGGACTTTACCGGCATATTCGAGGAAATGAACGGGCTGCCCGCTACGATACGCACGCTCGATCCCCCGCTTCACGAGTTCCTTCCCCACGAGGACAAAGAAATCGGCGAACTGGCCGCCGCTTTGAACATCTCCGTTGAAACATTAAAGTCAAAGATAGACAATCTGCACGAATTCAACCCGATGCTCGGGTTCAGAGGATGCCGGCTCGGCGTGCTTTACCCCGAGATTACCGAAATGCAGGCCCGCGCAATTATGGAAGCGGCCTGCGACGTAGCCAGCAAAGGGATAAAAGTAAAACCGGAAATCATGATACCTCTCGTGGGCGACTTGAATGAATTCAAACTCCAGGAAGAAATAGTAAGAAGAGTTGCCGCCGATGTAATGAAAGAAAAAGGCAAAAAAATCAATTACATGGTCGGGACAATGATCGAACTGCCCCGCGCTGCCGTTACTGCGGACCAGATCGCAAAAG
>JBJKOY010000379.1:0-11747 GCA_046706945.1 Ignavibacteriaceae bacterium
GCCGATGGAAATGCTTCCGCCGAGAGTTTTAAGTTCGGCGCCGGCGGAGAAATTTCCGCATTCGATATCGCCGCCGTTTGTCGAAATATCCGCATCGCCGCCGATATTGTTCGTATTAATGTCGCCGCCGAAAGATTTGAAATTTATTTTCCCCGTAATATTTTTAACCGTTATATCGCCGCCGCCCGTAATGACTGAAACCGTTCCGTTTAAGTCCGATCTTATATCGATATCGCCCTGGTTTGTTTTAAGATCGGCATTAAATTCTGCAGGCACCGAAACGGATACATCGTTTCTGTTCGGCCACCCGCCGCCGCGGTTTTCCACTGTAACCGTATTTCCTGACTGGTATATTTTAATCTGATCGGCATTCATTTCGTCGGAGTCGCCCATGTCTTCCATCCTAACGTTTACTTCGTTTTTATCCCATGTGTTAATTCGAATATCTCCGGTTGTCAATGATATTTTTATCAGTCCTCCCTTCGACACTTTAAATGATTTTGAAGATTGTTGAGTCTCGCCGGCAGTTACGGAACCGGCCGAAAAGATGAAGAATATTACCGCCATATATGTAAGTACGCGAGTCATTGAATTTGTCCCTCCTTGATAAGAGAAGCCGCACGAATTCTAACATATTCGTTTTCGTCGTCTTTTACTTTTTGATTTAATACGTTTAAGGTTCGGGAATCGATACCCTTGCCTTTAGTTGCGGCTTCGCCGAGCTGGTTTATTGCCGCAATTCTCATCCCCGAGTTTTTATCATGCTGAAGCACGTACAGCAGGCTTTCGTTTATTGAATTATCGTACGGATAGTTTAATAAAGCCGTAAGCGCTTCCATCCTGACCCTCGGGTTGGGATCGGATTTTAAAGCAGTTATTAATGCCGTTTTAACCTTCGGGTCGGGTTTGGTTTTATCTTTTACGAAATTAGCAATGGCGTTTGCTGTCTCTATTCTGGCGCCCGGGTTTTTTTCGTTTATCAGCGCCTCGGCCAGTATCTTCTGTATAACCGGGTCCGAAGGAAAACCTTTCATTTCTATTCTTTTAACGGCATCGAAGGAAAAAATAATTTCGCCGTTGTTAGATTTTTTATCCGAAAATTGAACATTGGTTATTAACGTATTTTTACCGTTTCCTAAATAAGAATTCAAATTCGAAGAATTTTGACCGAACAGGATATACCCCGCGACCAGCCCGATGCAAAGGGAGAAGGCGCCCGCGAATACCGGGCCTTTATTAAACCATAAAAACTTCCTCGCGGAGTTGAATAATTTTTCAATCACCGACTGTTTAGATAATTCGTAATTAAACGAATTGCGAAACCCGGCTCTTGCCTCGCCGAGCATTTGATCGTCGGGTTCTTCCAATTTATTCTTATTTATAAGAGAAAAATATTCGTTAAGCCTGTCGTATTCTGCCTGGCATTCGGCGCATTCGATCAGATGATTGTGCAGGATTTTCATTTCATCGTCGTTCAGCTCGTTGAGCAACGCAAGCTGAATCATTTCTTTAATTTTTTCGTGTTCCATAACATCTCCTAATCATTATTCAGAATATCTTTCAAGTAAGTCCTCATTCTTTGAGTACCTGTAAAGAGATAATTTTTAATTGTCCCTTCGGCACAGTTCATTATAGAGGCGATCTCCCTTATTTTGTACCCCTGATAATGTTTCATCGTGAAAACGAGCCGCTGCTGCGGGGATAATTTATCAAGCCCCGTTTGAATATGTTCGGATACTTCCGAATTAAGGGCCTTGCCGTCGGTATTCGATTCATCAGCCAGGGTATCGGCAAGAGTTTGCGTCTCCCCGTCTTCGGAAAGAGTTTCCTCGTCGAGTGAGGCGACCGCATATTTCCTTTTTTGGGCGCGGTATGTCAGGCAGACGTTTGCCGTGATCCTGTACAACCAGGTAGAAAATTCGCTCCTGAATTCGAATTTTTTTATTCCTTTAAATACTCTTAAAAAAACTTCCTGGTATATGTCTTTGGCATCCTCGCTGCTGTTGATGAACGTATAAGCAATGCCGAGGACATTCCGGTCGTATTTGTATATCAACCGTTCAAAGGCACCGGTATCACCTTTCTGAGCCGCCAAAATTAAATTATTTTCTTCCGTCGTCATAAATTTTTCTTCCGTCTGTTTTGTTAGACCCGGGTATTAGTTAAAAGTTGGGGATTGTTTCTCGAAAAAGTTAAAAACCGATATTCGGAAATATATCAATATTCCCGATAAGTGATTTGTAAATAATTAATAAAATATTATTTTATTCATAAGCTTTAACAATGATTGTCGTATTGCGGGTACCGACGGTAATGATGCTAAATCGGAAGAGAGTAAATTATGGAAAAAAGAAATTTTGCAAAATCCGGCGACAGGATCTCGCGCCTGGGCTTCGGATGCTGGGGAATCGGCAAGGCAATGTGGATCGGGGCAGACGATGCGGAATCTAAAAAGGCTCTGCGCCTGGCGGTTGAGGAAGACATAAATTTTTTCGACACTGCCCTTGTATACGGAAACGGACACAGCGAAAAACTCGTCGGGGAAGTTGAAAAAGAATGCGGGAATAAATTATTCATTGCTTCTAAAATACCTTCCATGAAATACGAGTGGCCGGCTTCAAAAAGCTCGACCCTTGAAGAATCTTTTCCCAAAAACCATATAATAAAAATGACCGAAAAAAGCCTCAAGAATCTGAAAAGAGACTACGTGGATCTTATGCAGTTCCATGTCTGGAACGACAGGTGGGCAAACCACGACGATTGGAAGGAAGCGGTGCAAAAACTAAAGGAGGAAGGAAAGGTAAAATACTGGGGCATCTCCTTAAACGATCATCAGCCGACAAACGGGATCGAAACCGGAAAGACCGGATTAATCGACAGCTTTCAGGTCATCTTTAATATCTTCGATCAGAAGCCGGCGGACCGCTTGTTCCCGTTTTGTAAAGAGAACAACATCGCCGTTATTGCCAGGGTCCCCTTCGATGAAGGCGCTCTCACAGGCAATGTTGACCCTTCAACGGAATTTCCCGTCGGCGATTTCCGGAACGATTATTTCAAAGGAAAAAGAAAAGTAGACGTTAAATTAAGAGTGGACGAGATCTGGAAGGACGTAAGCGTCGAGGCCGGCTCCTTAGCCGAGGCGGCACTGCGCTTTGTAATCAGCTTCGATGCCGTAACGTCGGTTATCCCAGGGATGAGGAAGGAAAAAAATCTGAGAGCAAATATCGCCAGCGAGAAGAAAGGGAAATTGTCGCATAAGCTGCTTGAAGAATTAAAGGTGCACCGCTGGGAGAAAAACTTTTACGAATAAAAAACACGAAAACGCAAATCAAAAATCCGAGGGGGCGGACAATGAGAAAAACAGTTACCGTATTCGGCAGTTCGGTTCCCCGCGTGGGAAGCCCGGAATACGAAGACGCGTTTAAACTTGCCTCTATCCTGGCATCGAAAGGATTTAATATCTGTTCGGGCGGCTACCGGGGCATAATGGACGCGGTTTCCAAAGGAGCCCGGGAGAACGGGTCCGAAGCTATCGGCGTTACAATTAAAAACCGGGATGCTTTCAAAAGCAATTACGTGACAAAAGAAATCGTGTGCGACACCCTGTTTGAGAGACTGGCCAAATTAATCGAAACGGGCGACGGTTATATTGTGCTCGGGGGCGGCACCGGCACAATGCTGGAACTCTCCGCGATATGGGAATTAATGAACAAGGGGATCATTTCCGTTAAACCTGCGGCCTGTCTTTCGAAAATGTGGGAAGATATCGTAAGAATTATGGACATTCAAATTGCACGTGAAGGAAGGGAAACGGGATTGATAAAAACCTTTCAAAGTATTGAAGACGCAGCAGGCTATATTATAAAAATCCTATCAGTTTAAAAAATTAAGTACTGCCTCGTAAACCGTTTCCGTATTTAACTCTTTAATACATTTGAATTTAACGTCATTTCTAAAACAAATCAGCGGCCTCGGCGAGTATATGAAGCAGGGAGAACAATCGAGGTTCAAAGTCGCGATTTTGTACCGGGTTTTCCAGGGGTGTATGTAATGCGTGTTAGTGGGACCAATAATAGCGACGACTTTTCTTTCCATTGCGGCGGCAACGTGCATTAAACTGGAATCATTGGAAACAAAAACGCCGCACCTTTTAATCAGCGCGCCGCTCTCGCCCAGGTTGCCGGCGGTTACGAAAACAGCTTTATCTGAATGTATATCTTCAACGATTTTCTCCTTCAGCTCTTTCTCTTCCGGTCCGCCGAAAACAAGTATTTTGGCATTGTTCCTTTCAATTAAGAGTCTGCCGAGCTCAGCAAACTTTTCGGGCTCCCACCTTCTTTTAATATGGTTTTTCAATGTAGCCGAGCCGGGGTGGAATCCGACTAGGGTATCGCCGTTATAAATTTTATTCAAGCTTAAAAAATCGGCTACGAATTTTTCGTCCGTTTCCGTTAAGGGGAAATAAAGCGGCGGCTCTTCTTTAAACTCCAGGTTCATCAGCGCCGAGGAAAGCTTAATGTTTGACATGACGTTGTGAACTTTGTCGTTCTCGCCAACGCTTACGTTATTTAAAAACCCGAGCTCTCTAAAATTCCTGCGGAGATATTTTACTCCCGCTCTTTTCTTTGCGCCTATTAAAAAATTAATTATGTTGTATTCTTTTCTGTTCGACGGATACACGTTTATCGAGGCGTCGTATTTTCCCCTCAGGCCGAGAACGAACTTCAAAGCGGATAAAATTCCTTTGTCCAGGAAGTCAAAATGAATTACGCTGTCTATGTTCTCATTCCTTTCGTACAGGTCTTTTACACCCCGGAACATTACAAGCGCGTCTATTTTTGCGGACGGATTAGATTTGCGGATCAGGTGCAGCGCCGGCGTAAACATCAGGGCATCGCCGATTCCGGAAAGAGCTATTACTAAAATTTTCATCATTCGGTAAAAAATTGAGGCGGAAATTTATATAATCGAAGCTCAATATTCAATTAGAGACCTGCCGAATCGGTCTGATCCGGGAAGAATCAAGACCGAATAACCCTATTTTGTAAAAAATTTTTCAGTCCTTCTTTTTAAAAAAAGAATCGTATTTGCTTCTATCAACTGGAACGTTATACTTCTCGTACAATTCCTTAAGCCGCCCGAGGGATACCGTATCGAATTCTTCTTCGTCCTTATGGCGTTTGATGAACATTTTGAATTCCTCCGCTTCTTTCAGATCAAATTTTCGTTCAAATCTTCTCAAGGCTTCCATATATTTTTGCTGATCTCTAAACGACATATATACCTCGCACTTTAATAGAATGAAAGACTTTTATAAATTAAAACCTCTCAATACTAACGTTAAAATAAACAACTTAAATTAAACTTAAAAGGGAAAGATCGGTATATCCGGAAAACTTGTAACTCTCTTATATTTAAATAAATTTAAGGATTAAATTCGCGGATATTTTTATCATTAAAAGGTTTTTCAGGTGGAAAAACAAACTGCCGCGCCGGCAATTTCGGTTATATTGCCCGTCTACAACAGGGCCGAATATTTAAACCGCTGCATCCAATCGGTAATCGGACAAACATACGGCGACTGGGAAATTATAGCAATTAACGACGGGAGTACGGACGACTCGCTGGAAGTCTTAAAAAAATTCGAAAAGACATATAATAACATTAGGGTTTTCTCGCAGCAAAACATGAAACTACCTTTAAGCAGGAACAGGGGGATCAGGGAATCAAAAGGAATGTTCGTTACTTTTATTGACAGCGACGACCGTTATAAGCCGGCACATCTCGAAGAACGCATAAATTTTATGAATTCGCATCCGGATATAGATCTGATACACGGCGGAATAGAGATTATAGGCAGCGAATACGTAAGGGACAAATACAATCCATCAAAATTCGTTCATTTATCCGACTGCGTCGTAGGCGGTACATTTTTCGGCAAAAGGAAAGTATTTATTGATCTTAAAGGTTTTAAGAATATACCCTACAGCGAAGATTCCGAATTTTTGTCCAGGGCGGAAAAGGTCTTTAATGTTAAAACGGTGAACTTTAAAACATATATTTACCATCGCGATGCCCCGGACAGCATAACCAATTCTTTCAGGCTTTGAAACAAGCCGGCCGGCCTCCCGAAGTCTAAGCAAAATCGGGTATTTCATCTCTTAATAATTTTAAGCTGCTGTGTAAAAATAGTGCGATTTTTGTCAACATTTCCGCTTTTTTTCCGATAATGAATATGAGAAAACAGCATTGAATTTTAAACCGGATTCAATTTTATAGTCTCATTTATTAAAAAGGAAAGAAATATTCCATGATATATATTCACTTCACCACGTAAATCGCGAATGTATATTATGCGTTATTTTAAAATATTACCGTTTTTATTACTTTCAGTTTATTTTTCCAGCGCCAGTTCCGGGGGGACAAGCCTTAACAGGATAAACGATTTAAACAAAAGAGCATCGGATGCGTCCGGGATGTATTCGATGAAGGTTGATTCATTTAAAAATCTGAATATAGATTCTCTCGTCTATTACGATTCCCTGGCCTTGAAGAAAAGCCGGATTTCCGAAAATATCCTGCTGGAAGCCGAATCTCTTTTTAAATTGGGCCGGATATCTTATTTAACCGGAGATAACCAGAAATCTTTGGAATTCTGCGCGCATGCTTTATCCTTGTTTAAATTCAAGAACAATAGAAAAGGAATAGCCAAAACTTTAAATTTAATAGGACTTGTTTACGGAATATTCGGCAATTACGAGGACGCGTTAAGATTCCACCTTCAAGCTCTCGGTATATATAATGAACTAGCAGATTATAAGGGCATTGTCCTAACTTCCGATTATCTGGGCCGTTTTTACTTCAATCTTAACGATTATGCAAAATCTAAAAATTATTACGACAGGGCGATTCAAATTCTTAGTAAGAATAACGACAACGCTCTGCTGGCCGAAACATATAACTATATCGGGGATCTCTATGCCGCCGGGAATGATTTAGCCGACGCGTTAAAGTACAATTTGAATTCATTAAAATTAAAAATATCGAATCGCGCCGGCCCGGAAGATCTTGTTCGTTCATATATAAGTCTGGGAATCTTATTCAGGGAATTGAAACAATACGCCGCTTCCTCCGAACAGTTTAAAAACGCACTGAATATTACCGAGAAAACAGGCAATAAAAACCAAATGGCATTGCTTTTCAACAATATGGGTCAGCTGTACGAACTATCCGGCCCCAAAGACCTGGCTTACCGTTACTATAACAAAAGCATAATTCTCGCCAGCGAAATTAATTTTTCCGGGATTATCCTGAACGATATGAAAAAGCTTGCCGGCTTTTATAAAAAAAGCGGCAACTATAAATTATCTCTTTTATACTATAAAAAATACCAGGCGGCAAACGATTCTATTTTCAATAAGAATCTTAACATTAAGCTGAACAAATATTTTAACCGGTACGAAGCGGCTGTAAGGGAAAAAGAGATCCAGCAATTAAAATCCGACAGGCAAAGATCGCTTTTGATCCTGCTGATCCTGGCTTTCGTTCTTATTGTTCTGCTGCTCATCGTAATTTTAAACCGTTACCGCATTAAAACAAGAACAAATTCGGAATTGCTAGATAAAAACAAAGAAGTGGCGGACCTGCTTCAAAAACTAAAAGATTTAAATAAAAACCTGTCCGAGTCCGAATACATGTACCGGTATCTTTTTGAACAGAATTCCGCTGCCATGTTTATCATAGATGAAGAGACTTTCGGAATTTTGGCCGTCAACAAATCTGCCGCGGAACAATACGGTTTTTCCGAAAAGGAATTCCTGGGAGTCGCATTCGATAATTTATGGGAAAAAAAAGACGCCAACAACTTTTCGAATATTAAATCCTTCTTAAAAAACTCACCCGGTCAAACGATGGTCGCTTCTCACAGGAAGAAAGACGGTACTTTGATTTCCGTAGAATTGGTGGGGCGCCCTTTGATCTATGAAGGGAAAGACTCCTTGTATATAATGTCCTCGGACGAAACCGAGAGAAAGCTGATCGAACAAATCATACTGGAAAGCGAAGAAAGGTTTAAAAGGCTTTTCGAAGGCGCGCCCGACGCAATTCTGTTAGTCGACTCGGGGAACGATAATATAATAGATGCCAATCCCGCGGCTTCGAGGCTGTTTGCAAGACCGGCGAAACAATTATTGAGACTGACCCTAGGTGATATTTTCCCGGAGCACAAACGGGAAAGGGCGGTAGATTTTATAAACGGATCAACTCTCACAGGCAGCAATAATAAGTATATGCGGACGGTAGAATTTGTGATCGAACGATCCGACGGTACCGAGGTCCCGGTGGAGATTTCCCTAAATTCCGCCTCAATATCCGGAATTCCGGTTATTCAATATATATTCAGGGATATAACTTCGAGTAAAATTGCGGAGAAAGCCCTGATTAAGAACGAACAAGGACTTAGAAAGGCGCAGAAAATTGCCAGCGTAGGCAACTGGGAACTTGATCTGGAAACCGGGATGGTGTCCGGCAGCGAAGAATCATTATCGATATACGGACTGGATAAAAACGTTTCGTCTCTGCCTCTTGCGGAAGTTCAAAAGATCGTACATCCCGAAAACAGCGACAGCGTTAAATCCGCTTTAACTAATCTGATTACGAAAAACGACCGGTACGATATAAAATTCAAAATCGGAAAAAAGGATACCGGGGAAACAAGGGTTTTGGAATCGAAAGCGGAACTGGTAAGGGATGAAAATGGCCGTCCCGTAAAAGTAATCGGCGCTATAAGAGACATCACCGAACTCACAGACTACCAGGAACAACTAATAAAAGCTAAGGAAGCTGCGGAAAGATCCGACAGGTTGAAATCCGATTTCCTCGCGCAAATGTCCCACGAAATAAGAAGCCCCGTAAATATTATTATGAGCTACGCCTCCTTGATAAAGGACGAATTAAACAGCGGGGCGAACGAGGAAATCAAAACTTGCTTTAACGCGATCGACAACGGCGGCAAAAGACTGATCAGAACGATTGATTTAATACTGAACATGGCGGACATCCAGTCGGGAAAATACGAGCCGGTAATGGAACACACTAATTTGGAAAAAGATATACTTGAAAAAATAATAAACGAATACGGACCGGCAGCCGAAAAAAAAGACTTGAAGTTGATTTTCAAAAACGAATCGGACAACAGGTATATATTTGCAGACAGGTACACGGTAGGACAGATATTTTCAAATCTTATAGACAATGCAATAAAATTCACCCGGGCAGGCGAAATAACCGTACTTTTATCGAGCAGCAAAGCAAATGTAACCGTGCTCGTGAAAGATACGGGAATAGGTATATCGTCCCAATATATACCCCGCGTTTTTGATCCCTTCAGCCAGGAGGACGGGGGATATACACGGAGATTCGAAGGCACAGGTTTGGGTTTAAGTTTGGTAAAAAAATATTGCGATCTTAACAGAGCGGAGATCGGCATAGAAAGTAAAAAAAATGCCGGGACCGTTATTAAGATCGTATTTCCGTCGGAAACAGAAAATTCGCTGCTGGCGGCGTACTCAAGCATTTAGATATAATTACTAAATATATTCTTCGGAATAAAAGTAACGTAATGAAACTCAAGATTATAATATTATTGTTGTTGTTTAACCCGTACAGCATATGCCGGATTTCGGGCAGATCTTACCCTTACCCCGGCGCTACGGGGACTACCGGACTTGAAAAAGATAGCCTTGAGTTTTACGGAAAAACCGCGGCATCATTCCGGAAAACCGATAAAGATTCGTGTATAAAATATTTGAACTTGTCGCTTAATTTTGCCCGGAAGATTAACGACTTCGGCGAACAATCGAAAATTTTAACCGAACTGATATCTATTTACAGAGAAGACGGAACGACGGATAAAATTCCAGCACTGGAAAAGGAAGCAATCTCGGTTAACAAACATCTTTTGGCCGAAGCAAACGGAAAAGAAAAAATTGCGCTGTTCTCACGCATAGCTTCCGGTTTTATTGATGTAAATACGGACAGTTCATTATATTATTACAAGGAGGTGGCTTACCTCAGCGACAATTATAACGACCTGAATTCGGAAGCTGAAGCCGATTTAAATATCGGGTATGTCCTTTCGCATATAGACGATAATTCCACCGCGCTTGATTATTTCAGAAAAGCCGAAGATCTTTTTAAGAAAGTCAATAATAAAAAAGGAACCGCGGAGGCATATCAGGCCGTAAGCAAGCTATTCCTGTTCTTCGGAAACGAAGCGAATGCTTTAATACTGGAAAAAAAAGCCGCGGATAATTACGGCGAAATAAAAGATCCGGACGGTTATTATAAGGCATTGAGGCATATCGGTGAAATTTACCTGTCGACGGGCGATTACAAGAAAAGCCTGGATATGCTTACCGAAGCCGTCAAATCGGCGAGATTAGACAATGACAGTACCGCCGTATCTTCTTTGTACCAAAGTCTCGGTAATTACTATACCGTTATCGGCCGCTACGACAAAGCAATCGGATTTTTGAAGAAAGGTTTAAACCTAAGAAAAGCGGGAAACGAACCGGTTGAAAGGATAATAAATAATTACAACAGCCTCGGAGATGTATATAGAAAAGCAGGAGACTACCGGAACTCGTTAGATTACTATCTTAAAGCTCTTAATTCAACACGAAGACTTAAAAACCTGGTATTGCTTTCGAGAACCCAGGGAAACCTGGGAGTGATATATTCTCTGCTGGGCAATTATCCCGAGAGCATTTACTATCTAAAAAAGAGCATCGGTACCGCTCAGGCAATAGGCAACCAGCATTCGCTTCTCGGCAGCTATTCATCTCTTTCAAAATTGTATGAGAAGATGAAAAATTACCGGGATGCGCTGATTTATTTTAATAAATTCTCCGACCTAAAAGATTCGATCGATGCATCGTCAAACAGGAATAAAATTGCGCAGTATAAAAATATTTACGAGAAGGAAAATAAGGCAAAAGAAATCGAAGGATTGAAAACGGAAGATGAAAAAATCGTACTGTTTTCCATCGTAATTATAACTATCCTTTCGCTGGTGGTACTGCTGGTTTTATTGAGCAGGTACAAAATAAAGTCTAAGTCGAACAGTATGCTGGTCGAGAAGAACGAAAGCATCACGGACATGCTGGCGGAAGTAAACGAATTAAACGAAGCTTTAAAAATATCGGAAGCGACCTACCGCAATTTATTCGGGAAAAATCCGATGCCGATGATGATATTGGAGGATAGGACGGGAAAAATACTCGCGGTTAACGGCGCTTCTGTAGCCCACTACGGATATACCGAGGAAGAATTTCGAGCGATGACGGTTAAAGAATTGTATTCCAAGCAGGATATGGACCGGACGATTAAGCACCCGAATCAGTCGGACGGGAACAGGATCCCGAACATAAAACAAAGGAAGAAAAACGGCGACTTAATGGACGTCGAAATTATTGCGCATCCCTTCATATACGAAGGAACCGAAGCTCACAGCGTTATGATTCAAGACGTAACCGAAAGAAAGGCGGCCGAGCGCGCCGTTTTGGAAAGCGAAGAACGCTACAGGAATCTCTTTGAAGGTTCGCCCGATGCGGTTATTCTAATAGATCAAAGACTTCGAATAGTGAAAGATGCAAACTCTGCCGCGGCCGTTTTGTTCAGGTGTACTTGGGCGGATCTTATCGGTACACATTATTCCCAATTATTTTCGACTTCCGATTCTCAAAATA
>JBJKOY010000380.1:0-9892 GCA_046706945.1 Ignavibacteriaceae bacterium
AATTCTTCGGCTGATTTTAAAATACTATTCGATAATTTTTTATCCGGACCGAACCCTGGCTTTTTAAAATTATCCAGCATTTTCTCCATGCGCATTATTTCGGAATCGTTCATCAAGCTGCCTTAAGATAGTAATTACGTAATAGCGGTTCGTTAGTTAATAACGGAATTTGAACAAGATTAAAAGATCTCCCGCTAATTAAAATTTAAAATCTGACAGCTTAAAAATATAAAAAAGAACGAAAGGTTATTAGTCGGATTTTTTCGGTTATGAATTTTAATTTTACAGATTCATCTGCGCTCCGAATACCACGGTCCTCCTTCCGAAATAGCTTTTTACCGCCGCTTTTCGGCTATAGTTATAATTATAACTATAGTCGAAGATATTGCTGATGTTAAGAACATTTAAAGCTTCGATGTAGAACACGGTAAAATTATTAAATAGATTTGTAAGATACGTCAGCCGCAGATCGAGTCTTTGATAATCCGGCAGCCTGGAAGAGTTTTTCAATCCGTACAAGGGTTCGTAGACATCCTGGACTTTTTGTAATTCGGCCCCGGTTACCGGCGTAAAGGGCTTGCCGGTAGCGTATTTATAGTTAATTCCGGCCTGGAAATCTTGGGAGAAATTATATTTTAATACCAGCGCAAGATTATGCGTTACGTCGTAGTCGCTCGGAAGCAGGGACGGGTAATCCAGCCATTTCCTCTTGGTATCTATAAACCCGTAAGAAATCCACCCGGAGAAGCCGTTTGTAAAACTTGCTTTATACATGAGATCTATTCCCCGCGCGTAGCCGTAGCCGTTGTTGGAATAATTTGTCTTTTCGTCGTCGAGGGGCAGTCCGTAATATCTTTTATAATATGCCTCCATCCTGAAATTATTATCCTCGTCCGGTTTATAATCGTATGATATTATATAATGAACCGCATGCATTGATTTAAGGCCGGGGTTTCCGTCTTGGGGCGCATAATACCTTGGATCGGGTGCTTCGTGGAAGATTCCGGTGCTGAAGCTAAGCGCGGAGGATTTTGAGAATTTGTAGCCTGCGCTTACCCTCGGGTCGAACCAGTAAAGCTTTAAAGGATCTATCACATCGACCCTTCCGCCTGCTTTTATAAAAGTATTATTTATGCCGAATAGATTACTCCTCTCGTACTCAAAATAAACGCCGAAACGGTTGACCGCCGGCGCCGCATTGATAACCGTTTGCGGCGCGTCTGCTTTCAGGTTATAATCATACTCCGGAACAATGCCCGCATAATCCGTGATCCGTTTTTCGAACTCGAACCCGAAAGAAAAAGTGCTGCCCTGAGTAGGGAAATAATCAATGTCTGTGCGTGAATCGAACACTTTATCGGTCTGCGTAAAATCCAGTACGCCGAGTTTCCAATTGTCTGTAAAGCGTGAAAAAGACAAAGACGATTTTAGGGACAAGTCCGAGGATGGAAAGCCTTTGTATTGCAAATTATAAAAATTGTTTCCTGATTTGCCGTTAAACTGGTCGACATAGCCGGGAAGGGATACGTTTACCCCTTCTTTATCATTCTCGCCGGAAGTGAAAAATTTTAACTGTCCTTCCGGCGAAAATTTATAAATCACAGAACCGTAATAATCATCGGACTCCGGGATGAGCGTGAACTCTCTGGAGCTGCCGTTTAACAAGAAAATAGGCCCGGTAAAGCTCTTCCTGAAATTGAAGCGGACCCCGAGTTTATCGTTAATCAACTGTCTTATTCCCGTAATATCGAGATTAGCAAGAGAAAGCCCTAAAGACAGTTGATTTGCAAGCGGCTCATCTTTAGTCTGAAGATCCAGTACGCCTGACATCGCATTTCCGTACTTTGCCGAAAATCCCCCGCTGGAGAAGAACATATCTTTTACAGCCGAAGTACTTATGTTGGAGAAAATTCCTCCGTACGCAGATTCAAAAGTATACGGGTGTTCTACGGGCGCTTGGTCAACCATAATTAGAGTTTCGTCGGGCGAGCCGCCGCGCACGTAAAGCTCCGCACTTTCGGAAACCTGGGTCAGGCCCGGAAGGGTTTTTAACGTCTGGAATATATCTGCCGCACCGCCGGGAGTCATATAAACTTCAAGGGGAGACATAACAATTCCTTTGCCTTTTTCGGTCCCGAAAGAGCTTGCGGTAACTACGACTTCTTTTGTTTTAACAGCCTCGTTTTTTAAATGAATGGTTAAGTGCTTGTTTTTTAATTCAATGATTTCGTATACCTCGTCGAAAGTTTTATATCCTATTAAGCTTGCGATCAGCTCGACTTTTCCTTTGACGGCCGTATTAAAAACAAACTTTCCCGATGTATCCGTCATGGCGCCGTCAAAGGAATCCTTAATATATACGTTGACGTAGGGGAGCGGATTGTTATCTGCGTCCAATACCGATCCTCTTATTACGGACTTAGCAGCGGGTAAAGATTTGGTATTTTGCCCCATCGTAAGTCCTTGAAAAAATATAAGGCAAATTATCAAAAATAATTCAGGGGCATTTATATTTGACGCCTTCATTTATCGGTTCCCAATTTGCCTTCGGCTTCCGGAAGAAGCTGGTATTTAATCCATGCATAGTCGGGGTTTTCCGACAATGCTTTTTTATAAACATCCACCGCCTTAGAAAAATCTTTTTGACCTTCGAAGCACCTGCCGAGCCATGCGAGCGACTCTAACCTTCCCCAGTCCGGTTTTAACGAATCAACCGCGGACGACGAGTCGAATATGCTCACGGCTTTCTCAAAAAGCCGCATAGCTTCCGTTTTGCTGCCGCCGTAAAACTCCGGGGTATACATTTTATTAATACCCGCCTGCAGAAGCACCCGCGGATTATCGGGTTCAAGAGAAAGGGCTTCAGCAATCACCCGGTTGCTTTTGGGCCCGTACACCATCATATCCTGGTTGTCCAGGCTTATTTTTATTCCGTAGATTGTGCCGAGGAGAGCCAGCGTCTCGGCCGATTTTTTATTTATTTGAAGCGCTTTATCGGCATAATTAATCGCTTCGTCGATGTATTGCGCCGCCTGGGCCTTGTTTTTATTCATTACCATTATAGATATTGAATAATCCGCGTACGCGAGGTAGTAAAGAGTAAATTCATCCGACGGTCTTACGAATAAAGCCCTTTCCAAAATGCCCCTGCCTTTTAAAACCGAGTTAGCGTTAAATTCTATATTGCCCTGTTCGACAAGCTGTTTCCCCTCGAAGTACAGCTGCTTAAAATTTTCCGTCTGAGAAACCGAGTAACCTGATACCGATAATATTATTAAGGCTATTAAAGTAAATGTTTTCATTTTATATCTCCTTCATTTATAAAGAACTTTGTTTTACAAAGTATATGTGCAAAAAATTTTATTTCTTAATCAGTTTTTCGAGCCTTTCAACATAGACGTCGAATGCTTTCCTGCCTTTTTGAGTTAACAAATACCTTGAAACGGGTTTTCTGTCTTCGAAGCTTTTGTTTACGGCGACATAGCCGGCATCTTCCAATTTTTTTAAATGGGTGCTCAAGTTGCCGTCCGTCGCATTTACTTTTTCTCTTAGAAACGTGAACTCCGCTTCGTCCACGGAAACCAGTACGGCCATTACTGCCAGTCTGATGCGCGAATGAATAATTTCGTCGAGTTGTTGATAGTCAAATTCGTTCATTATATATTTTCTGCGAATTCAAGTTTGGAATCTTTATATAGAATAATTCCGGGAATAATCTGCAGTACGACCATCATTCCCGCCATAAGCAATAGGGTATACAGGCCCGGCCAGAAGAACATAACTACGGCGCCCGCCCACCAGAATACCGATAAATAACTAACCCATTTCTTGCCGTATAAATATCCGCTGAGCAGGTAAGCGGGACCGAGAAACGTACTAATTAAAGGGGAAACAAAAACACCGTTGAATGCGCCCGAAAACGGGCCTACAAATCCGACAATGAGCATAGCAATGCCGGTTGCCGTCCATATTAAGCCGAGCAGTTTCCCAGCAAGTGACCTTACTTTTAACCTCTTGTACCGCTTTTTCAAAAATAGGGAGTTTCCGAGGAAACCCAAAAAAATCAGAACTAACCAAAAGTCGAAAATATATTTTTCCGTGCGAAATAATACGGAAAAGTATGTAAATAGCAGGCATACCACCACAATAATTCCCCAGTAAATGAAATCTTTTCCGTCGTAATAAACTATCTTACGACTGTCCTGCATAACTTTTTTTATGAAAGCTATTTCCTGCTGTGCCGTCATTTCGTCCATACAAATACTCCTTATTAAAGCACTTTGTTTTTCAAAGTGAAAATAAAAACTTTTTTTGTTTTTGTCAAGAAAAAAATTTAGCGTATCCAATTTTTCCAGATTTCGGGGGTATAGCCCGCGGTTGCTTCGGGCCCGTTTCTTACAACCGGCATTTTGAATAAAAGAGGATCGTTCAACAGTTCCTCTTCCTGGTTGAAAACCATATAGCGCATATTTCTTTTTTTATATTCGGCCCCTTCGGTATCAATCAGGTCTTCGACGGGTATGCTTCGTTTTATGTTGTTAAGTTCTCCTTTGGAGATCCCCTTCTCGCTCAGATCCCTGAACTGGTAAGGGATGTTCCTTTCCTTAAAAAACCTTTCAGCTTTTCTGGTATCGCTGTTCTTCCTTGTTCCCATAATTTGTATATTCAAACGTATGCTTTCCTAAATTAAAAATTCAGAATTAAAAATTAAAAATTATTTGAACAAATATTTAAACCGCATTATACTACACAGTTTTGTTTTCCATATGGTTACTTATGTTCCTAATGTGGTTAAAAAAATAAACCGCCGAGAACGCCAAGTGCCGCAAAAACGTTTAATCGGAAAAATAAAATTCCATGATCGACAATCATCAATCGTAAATCATCAATCCTCAATAGATAATCTCCTGCGTTCTCCGGGCCCTGGGGAACCTGCTTTTTAATCCGTTTGAAGTTACTATGCCCGTACCTATTACCGAGCCCCTGTACTTTACCGCGCACTGCCCAAGCTCAAATCCGGGATTCTTAATGATACCTCCTTCAAGATATTTTTTTACCTCGTCCGTTCCTTCGAGTTCGTACACGCGGCGGCTGATTTTTTCCGAAAGAACCTGCGCTGCCTGGGTATGAAGTGTTATCTGCCCGTTCCTGTCGATCATTCCGAAGCGGGTTCCGATCCTTTCGAATTCGGAAAGGTTGTCGTCTCGCCAGTTACTGTTTATAAAAAATATGTCCGTATTTTTTATCAGGTAAGAATAGCCGGAAAGCGCCTCCGTATATATCCCGAAATAAACGGACAAATCTTCCAAAAGAGATCTGATCTCCCTGCCGTCGAAAGATATGAGCTTGAGCCGGCCTGTTTTTAATTTTATTTTTTCCGGGGACGGCAGCGAATCCGTTTTTTTTAATTTTGCGATAAAGAACCCGTCGGTATCCGCCTCCCATGGAATAATCCGTTTTGCTTTTATAATACTCGGATTCAGGTTTCGTCCGCCGTATCCGGTAAATGCCGGTACGGATTTTACAGAAATTTCCATATCGACAAGTTCCGCCGGGTATTTCTCAAGGAACTTATCGATTATAAACTCGTTTTCTTCCGGCGTAAGCGTGCAGGTAGAGTAGACTATCTCTCCTCCGGTCTTCAGCATTTTTAAGGCGGCAATTAATAACCTGAGCTGCATGTCGCCCAGTTTTTCCGCTCTTTCCAGAGACCACCAGTTGCTGACTTCTCCTTTTTTCTGTATAATTCCCAGTCCGCTGCAGGGAGCGTCAACAAGGATTTTGTCGAAATAATTATTGTAAATTTTGCTGAGAACTTCGCCCTTATAATGCAGAACACCTGCATTCATTGTGTTCATTCTGTCCAGGTTATAGACCAGCATCTTCACCCTATCCAGCGCTATCTCGTTCGCTATAAGCGTTCCGCCGTTGGACATCAGTTCGCCGAGCTGTGTAGTCTTGGAACCGGGCGCGGCACAAAGGTCAAGTACCCTATCTTGCGGCGAAGGCGAAAGCACTAACGGCGGAAGTGCGGATGACAATCCCTGGATGTAATATTCTCCTGTTATATGTTCAACCGTTTTTCCGATCTTATCCTTGCCTTCGAGTACTTTAAACATACCGGGAACATTTCCCGCCGGCTCAACGGTAATGCCGTACTCCTCTGCTAACCTTTTTTCCAGTGGCAGCGGCGTTGATTTGAAAGGATTGACCCTTATGTACGTCGACGGATCCGATTTGATAAACCCGGCATATTTTTTTGCGGCTTCTTCTCCGTACAATGAACCGAGGTAGGTAATAATTTTATCACTGACTTCTATCAACTTAATATCTTACTAAATTTAATACTCTGAGAATTTCGTTAACGGCGCTGTTAAGATTTTTACTCGCCGGGAAACGCAGTTTGAAGTCCGACTCAATTTCCCTCATAACCGAATCGATGTATTTTTCGTATTTCGAATTGATATTTCGAATTTCAGTTTGGGATACCGGTATTATAATTGATTTGGGCCTGAGACGGTTTGCATAGATTATGTATTTAGCTTCATCGTAATTATCGGCTTGATAAACTAGACTGCCGTTGACAGATAAAATTTCGAATTTCCCGAAAAATTCCTGTCCCAGAAGCAAAGTCCTTCCCGGCAGGGTAATTTCTTTGTAATCTTTGATGTCCGAGAAATCGTCCGGAAAATTTTTTACACCTTTAGAAGAAAGCCCGGATATCCTGTCCGATATAAATTCTTTTTCGGTCAAAATTATTTGTCTAATTTTTCAATGAATCCGGTAATAATTTCTCTCATATCTTCCTCATCGCCGTAGTTTTTCACCTGCAGCAGGTTTGAGTTACAGCCGTTGAGCAGAGCAGACAGATTTTCGGTCTTGGTATTTGCCAGCGCCAGGACTGGGATTTTCATCTTGTATAAAGCATAAGCAATTTCAAATCCGACGCCGGTGGAAGGTCCCGAAATTTCGGCAATCAGCGCCCTGCTTTTGCTCAGCCATTTCATATCCCTTTTGAAAATTTCATTGTCGGTCAGAGGCACGCTGGACATGAAATTTTTATTCAGCTCCGATAAGGGGGTATGCCCCAAAGAGTCGATGATATCAATTATTTCTTTGTAGTATTTCTGGAATTTGGTATTTCCTCTGATTGCCCCCGCGCAGTATAGAATCATTTTATCTGCCTAAAATTTTATTATAGAGATCTTCGTACATCGGAATTACTTTGGATTTATCGAAAACCTCAACGGCCCTTCTCCTGGAATTCTCGGAAAAAATTTTATACTTTCTTTCGTTTGTCAACAGATCGATAACGTATTTTGCCATCCTGCTTATATCGCCGATTTCCGCGATAAATCCTGTTTCGTTATGTCGGATCAGCTCGGGTAAACCTCCCACACTTGAGCTTACAACCGGTATCCCGCAGGACATAGCTTCAAGCGCGGCCAGTCCGAAGCTTTCCGACTGGGAAGGGATTAAAAAAACATCGGCGGCATTTAATATTTCAACCAGCCCGTCTTGCTTACCCAGGAATTTAATACTGTTGCATAAGTTCAGCTGCCTGCATAGTCTCTCGCACTCCGACCTGTCGGGCCCGTCTCCTACAAGTATGAGTTTTGACGGAATTTCACTCACAACCTTTTCGAATATTCTGATGGCATCCGTTACCCTTTTCACCTGCCTGAAATTAGAAGTATGAACGAGAATTTTTTCTCCCTGCGGGGCAAGATGCTCCCTGAAAGAACCGTCAGGACTAGGTTTATACAATTCTGTGTCGATAAAATTAGGAATGACTTCGATGTTTTTGTTAATCGAATAATTGGTAATTGTTTTTTCTTTTAAGAAACGGGAAACGGCGGTTACGCCGTCGCTTTCTTCAGTGCTGAATTTTACCAGCGGAAGGAACGAAGGTTCGAGGCCGACCAGGGTAATATCCGTACCGTGCAGCGTAGTAATAATTTTAATATCTCTTTTATTCTTCAGCATCTGTTTGGCAAGATATGCGCTGGTCGCATGCGGGATGGCATAATGCACGTGCAGAAGATCCAGCTTTTCGAATTCGGCGACCTCAACCATTTTACTCGCGAGTGCCAGGCTGTATAGGGGAAATTCGAAGAGAGGGTAATTGCTCATTTCAACTTCATGGAAGACGACGTTCTCTATGAAATTTGTCAGCCTGAAAGGCAGTGCGTAGCTGATAAAATGTATATCGTGGCCTCTTTTAGCAAGAGCTTTTCCGAGCTCCGTGGCGATAACGCCGCTTCCGCCGTATGTTGGATAACAAGTAATTCCGATTTTCATACTGTCCGCTGTTTTCAATAATAATGTTCAGATAAAATGTTAGGTATTCATTAAATCATAATTTTAACATTGCAATATAATTTAATTTGATGAAATTTATATCCATGCATTAAAAACTACATCTATATTATGTGATACAAAGCGGATTGAAAATATCCGTCACGTTTAGATTAAGCAGAAAACGCGGCTGATTAAAAACGCCGGGGTTAATGCATGAAGCGCTGACTTTATTTTGTTTACTCGATGGCGGCCGAGAAGGAAAATTGGGCTGAATCCGTTACGGTTTGTTGTATCTTTTACCGAATAAATATATTCGTTCCTATTATAAGCGAAAGAAATTTATTATTATTGAGTATATAATTCGAACCGGAATTAAAAAAAATAATAATTTATTATGAAATTATTGGTAATAGGTCATTCCGTCGAGGATCATTTTACCGAAAAAGGCGGAAGCGTAGTTAAGCCGGGGGGTATTTTTTACACTGTGCTTGCCTTGCAAAAATTTAAATCGTTTGAAGATACGATTTATCTCAATACTTCGGTAGCGGACGAAAATTATAATCTTTTCGAAAATTTATACGATGCGATTCCGCACGATTACATTTCGAAAGTCGATAAGATCCCCAAGGTATATCTTACGCTGCACGATTTTAAGGAACGCGGGGAAACATACGAGAGTATCTCTCAGGGCCTGGTGGTTAAGACCGAAAACCTGAAGCAATTCGACGGAATCCTGATAAATATGATAACCGGCTTCGACGTAGGAATTGAGCAATTAAAAGAAATAAGGAAGAACTATAAAGGGAATATATTTTTGGACGTTCATACATTGTCCAGGGGGCTCGATGAGAACCTTAAGAGAAACTTCAGGCCCGTTCCGGGATTCGGCGAATGGGCATCCGCGGTGGATATAATCCAGGTAAACGAGAACGAGATTAAAACTATCAGCGCCGAAGAAAACGAATTAAGCATGGCTGAAGATGTCCTCGGTAAAGGAGTAAAAATTCTTATTGTAACAAAAGGCGAAAACGGCGCCAGACTGTACTACAAGGAGGACGGGGAATTTTTCTCGATCTTCAAACCGTCCGTCCGCATCGAAGCAACGAATAAAATAGGCTGCGGAGATGTTTTTGGTGCTGTATTTTTTTATAATTATATTAAAACGGGCGATGCAAGGGTTTCGCTTGAGATTGCCAACATTGCAGCAGGATGTTCGGCAGCTTATAACAATTTTGAAAATTATGATCTTTTGAGGCAGGATGTTTTCTCACGATATTATTAAAAAAAGAATTCTGATTTTAGGCGCCAACGGGATGCTGGGGCAGAGGACCGTCAGGTTTTACTCGCGCAAGGAGAATATAGAATTACTGGGCAGTTCGGTTGAAGAAGCGCCCGTTTATGATAATGCCGATTACGTATGCTGCGATATTACTAAAAGGGACCAGGTTAAAAAATTAATTTTCGAATTCTATCCCGATTATATAATCAACGCGGCCGCTTTTACAAACGTAGATAAGAGCGAAACCGAAAGGGAAGCGGCCTGGAAACTTAACGTTAAGTCGGTTGAATACCTTGCCGAAGCTTGCCGGGT
>JBJKOY010000381.1:0-19925 GCA_046706945.1 Ignavibacteriaceae bacterium
GCAGGACTCTCCCGAAGGGATGCCTGCGGCAGAACCTGCATCCCGATCGAGTCGGGATAATTGCCTATTGCTTCCTTCTCAATTCAACCTTTTTAAAATGCAAAAGCCCTGATGCTTCAGGGCTCTAATGCTCCGCGAGCAGGACTCGAACCTGCAACCCTTCGGTTAACAGCCGAATGCTCCACCATTGAGCTATCGCGGAATGTTTTCCCCTAAAATGGAGTTCAAAAATAAACAGTAATCAATTATTAGTCAAGACTGCGACTAATTATTTTTACGCGATAACCGCTATAATAATTAAAAAATTAAATATTTCCCGATAAAAATCCGGATTTTTACATATTCCTGCCGCCTCCGTTTAGGCTGTTTTTTCCGTATTCCCAAACGATGTGTAGCAGATTACATCTTAATTTTATTAATAAACTCTTCTAATTATGTACTTGTCAAAATATTGATAAAAAATGAATTTTTGCCCGGGTTCTGCAACTCTGAGCGGATTACAAAGGAATAAATAAAAGGACGAGACTGCCATATGAAAAATAAAAAAATCATTTATTCGGCCGGCTTGATTATAATCGTTGCCGCCGCTGTAATTACCTTTGCGACTAATAAAAGTACTAAATTCAACTTCAGGACAATTTCAATAGCAAGGGGAAATATTAATAAAGTAGTTACGGCAACCGGCCAGCTAAGCGCCGTAAAAACCGTTGAGGTGGGCACGCAGGTATCCGGTACAATAATGAAATTAAATGCCGATTTTAATTCCAAGGTTAGAAAAGGCGAAATAATCGCCGTGCTCGACACAAATATGCTTTCCGCCACTGTCGGCGACGCCGAAGCAAATTTAAACCACCTGAAGGCTCAATTGATCGAAGCAAAAACCAATTACGACCAGGAAAAGACGCTGTTCGGTAAAAACCTGGTTTCAAAAATCGACTACTATACTGCCCTGTCTAATTATAAATCGCTCATCGCCCAGGAACAGCAGGCATCTGCCGATCTGCGAAAGGCTGTAATCAATCTGAATTATGCGACTATCAGAGCTCCCATAAACGGCATCGTTATCTCAAGGAACGTTGATGTAGGACAAACAGTTGCCGCAAGTCTGGCCGCCCCTACCCTGTTTACGATTGCCAACGATCTTAGAAAGATGGAAGTGCAGGCAGACGTCGACGAAGCGGATATCGGCAGCATCAAAGTCGGACAAAAGGTTTCATTTAACGTGGACGCTTATCCGGACGAAATTTTTCACGGTATTGTCTCGCAGGTACGTTTGTCGCCCCAGGAAGTTCAGAACGTCGTTAATTACACTGTTATAATAAACGTAAACAACGGTCAGCTTAAACTTATGCCAGGCATGACAGCTACGGTATCAATAAAAATAGCTCACGCAGACAGCGTACTGGAAGTACCGGACATAGCTTTTTATTTCCAGCCGGCATCGAATATGATCGACCGATCCTATCTGAAGAATGAATACGGGAAGGGACGTTTTAACGGCGGGGAAAAAGCGGGCGGCAGGAGTACTCGATCTTCTTCCGGTTTCAGGCCGCACCGGAATTTGCAGTACGCCATGATGTCTAATCCAGATATCCGTACGCTTTATATGCTGGATAAAAACGATAAAATTTACCCTGTTAGAGTTAAGACCGGGCTGGACGACGGCACGGACACTCAGATAGTCGGAAACCGGGTGGGCGCGGGCGAACAAGTAGTCATCGGAACGCTGAGCTCAAAATCCAGCACCGGCAGCGGTGTTAATCCTTTCGCTCCGCAAAGAAAGTTCCGGAGAAGAAACGGGGGCAGATAAATACCTTATAATTCCGATGAATAACCATTAATAAAATTTGAGATTACCTGCAGGAGTTAATGATCATGAAAATAATGAATATAATTAAGGTAGCGATGTTTTCTCTCGGTAAAAATAAGATGCGGTCTTTTCTTACGATGCTCGGCATTGTAATCGGAGTCGCCGCGGTTATCGCAATGCTCGCCGTCGGCCAGGGAGCAAGGGAAGCTATCCAGACACAGATACAGAAACTAGGTACCAACATGATAATAATATTCCCCTCTTCCATATTTCAAAGCGGGGTTAGTACCGGCGCGGGAACCAGCGTAAAATTAACCGCGGCGGACGCCGATGCTATATCGGCCGAGTGTCCGTCGGTTGAATACGTCTCGCCGACAATCAGAACTTCGGCACAGGTTATTTATAAGAATTCGAACTGGCGAACCCAAATACAGGGAGGCAATACTTCGTATTTTTATATAAGGAACTGGTCGCTGAAACAGGGGAATTATTTCTCGGAGAACGATATAAAAAGTTCGGCCAATGTCTGCGTGATCGGGCAAACGGTGGTGCAGAATTTATTCGGCAATAATATCAATCCCATCGGGAAATTAATCCGCGTTAATAATCTGCCGTTTAAAATAATCGGAACTCTCCAGCCGAAAGGCCAGACCGCCATGGGAAACGACCAGGACGACATAATAATCGCTCCCTTTACCACGGTTCAGAAAAAAATTCTGGGATGGACGTGGGTTAACGTCATACTGGCTTCCGCCCGTTCGAGCGGCTCTATTAACGATGCCGAACAGCAGATAACGGAAGTACTGAGGGCGCGGCACCAGCTTCAGCCCTGGCAGCAGAATGATTTTACTGTAAGAACGCAGACGGATATCGCCACCACCGCGGAATCGACTTCGAGGGTCTTAACCATACTGCTGGCTAGTATTGCGTCAGTTTCTCTTTTTGTCGGCGGTATTGGCATAATGAATATAATGCTCGTGTCGGTAACGGAAAGAACCCGCGAGATCGGTATCAGGATGTCGATCGGCGCAAGAGGCAGAGACATACTTTACCAATTTTTAATCGAGGCGATTGTTCTCAGTCTGCTCGGCGGAATAGCCGGCGTAATATTGGGCGTGGTCTCTTCCGATCTGATCTCGACGCTTGCCGGATGGGCTACGCTTATTTCCGCGCAGTCAATAATACTGTCATTCGGGTTCGCAGGCGCTGTGGGAATATTTTTCGGTTTTTATCCCGCGCGTAAAGCGGCGCTATTAAACCCGATCGACGCCCTGCGGTTCGAGTGAAAATCTCAAATCTTATCCGGAAGGGCGGCTTAAAAGCCGCCCGGAACCGGCATCTATCCCGAAATTAAAATATAAGTAACAATCGATTTAGCTATAGTTAACTTCTATTTTATTAACCGTTGCAACGGTTACAAAATACGTTCTTTAAATACACGTTCATCCTTTTTCACAATATCATTTTATTAGCGACATCATTTTAGTGACCGTAAAATTTCCCGCTTTCAACCTGTCCGATGAAAATTCACCGCTTTGCGGATATATCGCTATACGATAGAAATAAACTCCGCTTCCCAGTCCGCTCCCGTTAAATTCAATACTGTAGCTTCCGGCCTGCTGAACTTCGTTAACAAGCGATCTGATTTCCTTACCGAGTATATTATAAATTTTCAATTCAACACGGCTCTGCTCGGATATATTATACTTTATAATTGTAACCGGATTAAAGGGATTGGGATAATTCTGGAATAATTCGCAATTCCCGGGTAAAATTGCGGAAGCGGAAACTTCACGGGAAAACTTATAATTCCCGTCGTTGTCAATTTGTTTTAATCTGTAAAGATATTCTTCCCCGGCTATTATGCTATTATCGGTGTATTTATATTGTTTTAAATTATTGCTGTTCCCTGCTCCCTTAACGAAACCGATTTTCAACCATTCAAAATTCCCCTCCCGGGAGGGGAAGCGAAGGGGCGGGTCTCGGCGCTGCACCTCGAAGCCGTAATTATTTACCTCCGTAGCGGTTTCCCACTTCAGTAAAATTTTACTCCCTTCCGTCAATACATTGAAGGAACTTAACTCCACGGGAAGCGGAGGATTTTCCGCATCTGCGGGTGCGGCGAAAAAGTCGGCGGCATTGTCATCCGTATCGTAACCGCTGCCCGCAGTTCCCATTGTCTGTCCCCCGCTGTTATCCAGACGCCTAATGCTTTCCGTGTTGCTCGGAGACGGGGCCGCGCCGGTTCCTTCAAAAGCGTCCGCACTTCCGTATCCCACAAAATCGACCACATTCCCATCTGCCGTCGGATTGTTCAAAGTTAATTCTGTCTGCGCGGAAACCAGCGCCACCTTTCCGCTTGTTGTGGCTAATGAGATACTGCCTACGACATTCGGGACCGACGGCAGTTCTTCCCCGCCTTTAGTACCTCCTTTTTGCTGGATTATATAGTAAGCTCCGGGATAGATTATGCCTTCAAGATTAGTAGCGCTCCAGCTTGCACTGGTAGCCGACGCATATTGCACCGACCAGTTCGAAATATCGATATTTTGAGCAGTAGGATTATAAAGGATTATATAATCGTATTTATAATAGGACCCGGTGTTGCCCCCTCCTCCGTAAATCTCGGCTATTACAGGGTGGTCGGCCACCTGCGAATAAGCCGGATTCAGAAATAAAAAAATAAAAGACAGAAAAATTACTTTAAAATATTGCATTTCCCCTCCGTGCAAATTATTAATGATGGTTTGTTTAATTATTTATAAGCGGAAAGAAGATTCCGGAAGCGATAATAAAAAAACTTTTAACTTCCGCGACTACCGGGCAGATTGAATTTCGAAACATGCCTCAGCAAGTATCGGACGGATTGAAAAACGAATTTTCCTCACCGGGTTTTATTAAAAATTAATTCTGCGTTTATATAACTGCTTGAATGTTTCCCCTTTTCCCCTTACACCGCCGGTTGTAAGAACCGGTATAACAAAATAATATCCCTTACTAAAAAATGCAATTAAAAAATAATTTAAGCCCCGATAAATTATTTTGGATTTTTGAGGATTATTTATTGTATTAAACATATTATAAAAATTATTTATATAAATAATAGGTCATAATGAAAATTGCGGTTACCGGCGCTACGGGTTTGATTGGTACTAAGCTCTGCGGAGAGTTGATAAAAGCCGGAAATAGTCTGGCTATTTTTTCCGGGAACACTGCCCGCGCAAAAAAAATTATTCCGAAGGCTTCGGAGTATTTCTCTTGGAATTACCGTAACCCGGATGAGTGGGGCCATGCATTGGAAGGAGTGGACGCGGTAATTCACTTGGCGGGAGCAAATATCTCAGGAAAAAGATGGAGCAAAGAATATAAACTGGAAATATTCGAAAGCAGAAAAATAAGTACGCAGAACATTGTTAAGGTTATAAGCGGATTAAAAAAGAAGCCCGGTTGTTTTATATGTTCGTCGGGCGTCAATTACTACGGCGAATCAGGAGACAATATTTTGGATGAGAATGCAGCCGTCGGTAACGATTTTCTTGCCGGCGTTTGCGCGGCCTGGGAAGAAGAAACCGGAAAAGCATCCGGGTACGGGGTAAGGACGGTCAGCATAAGGACGGGGGTTGTTTTATCCGGAGAGGGCGGCGCGCTGCCGGAATTAATGCTTCCGTTTAAAATGTTCGCCGGCGGTCCCATAGGAAACGGCAGGCAATGGTTCCCTTGGATTCACATCGACGATCTTGTAAATATTTATTTGTTTGCCCTTAATAATGGAAGTGTAAATAATGCGGTTAACGCAACTGCGCCTCATCCCGTTACGATGAACGAATTTGCCGGTACCCTAGGTAAAATATTGAAGAGGCCGTCCTTCTTCAGAATACCGGTATTTCTTTTAAGACTTGTTATCGGCGAAAGCGCGGAGGCCGTCACCGCTAGTATGAGAGCCGTACCTTCCAAGCTTATCGGGGAGGGCTTTAGGTTTAAATTCGAATTTCTTGATCCGGCTTTAAGGGACCTTATAATAAAAAAGGGCTCGTGAAGAGCCCTTAAAATTAACGTGGATCAGTACCTGTAATAATCCGGCTTGAAAGGTCCGTTAACCGGTACGTTTATATATTCGGCTTGTTCTGGAGTTAACGTTTCCAGTTCGCATCCCAATTTTCCCAGATGCAGCTTCGCTACTTTCTCGTCGAGTTGTTTCGGCAGAACATAGACTTTATTCTCGTATTTTCCGCGGCTGGTCCAGAGTTCTATTTGGGCCAGGGTCTGGTTGGTGAACGAATTCGACATTACGAACGAAGGATGCCCCGTTGCGCATCCCAGGTTTACAAGCCTGCCTTCCGCCAGGACAATAATATCTTTTCCGTCAATAGTATATTTATCCACCTGGGGTTTAATAACATCCTTGGTATTACCGTAATTTTTATTAAGCCATGCCATGTCTATTTCATGATCAAAATGACCTATGTTGCAGAGGACGGCATTGTGCTTCATTTTACGGAAGTGCTTTTCGGTTACGATATCCTTATTTCCCGTTGCGGTGACGATAATGTCGGCTTCTTTAACTGCATTTTCCAATTTCTTAACCTGGTAGCCGCTCATGGCGGCCTGAAGAGCGCAGATAGGATCGATCTCCGTAACGATTACCCTTACCCCGGCATGCGACAGCGATTCCGCGGAGCCTTTGCCGACGTCGCCGAATCCGCAGACTACGGCAACTTTACCCGCAAGCATTAGATCGGTGGCTCTTCTAATTCCGTCCACCAGCGATTCGCGGCATCCGTATTTATTGTCGAATTTGGATTTGGTCACCGAATCGTTTACGTTGAATGCCGGTACTGAAAGAGTGCCCTTTTCCATCCTTTCGTACAGCCTGTGAACCCCGGTTGTGGTTTCTTCGGATATTCCTTTAATTCCCGGAACAAGTTCGGGAAATTTATCGAGTACGGTATTAGTTAAATCCCCGCCGTCGTCGAGTATCATGGTCAGCGGCAGGTTGTCTTCTCCGAAATAAAGCGTTTGTTCGATGCACCAATCATATTCTTCCAGCGTCTCGCCCTTCCATGCGTAAACCGGAATTCCTGCCGCCGCAATTGCCGCAGCCGCATGATCCTGAGTGGAGAAGATATTGCACGACGACCATTGTACTTCCGCTCCGAGCTCAACCAGCGTCTCTATCAAAACGGCCGTCTGTATGGTCATATGAAGGCAGCCGGCGATTCGCGCGCCCTTAAGCGGTTTTTTCTTTCCGTATTCTTCTCTTAAAGCCATCAGCCCGGGCATCTCGTCTTCCGCAAGTTTAATTTCCTTCCTTCCCCATTCGGCTAAGGATATATCTTTTACTTTGTAAGGTAATTTTTTCGTCTCTTTTTTATCCAATACTTGACCCATTTTTAATCCTCTAATTTATTGATAAAACATTAAGCGTAACTCTTAAGGACAGGCACCAAATCCAATTTTTCCCATGTAAATTCTTTTTCGTTCCTTCCGAAATGGCCGTACGCGGAAGTATTATGATAAATAGGTTTTCTAAGCTGCAGCCTGTCTATAATGCCTTTTGGAGTAAGATCTACTTCCTTCATTATAATTTTCGAGATTTCTTTGTCGGGGATCTTCCCGGTTCCTTTGGTATCAATGTAAACGGAGACGGGTTTGGCAACCCCTATTGCATATGCTACCTGAACCAGACATTCTCCTGCCAGCTTTGCCGCAACAATATTCTTTGCGATATGCCTTGCCGCGTAAGCCGCGCTTCTGTCCACCTTGGAGGGGTCTTTACCGGAGAACGCGCCGCCTCCGTGAGGCGCCCAGCCGCCGTACGTATCTACGATGATTTTGCGTCCGGTCAGTCCGCTGTCTCCGTGCGGTCCTCCGATCTCAAATCTCCCGGTCGGGTTAACAAAATATTTCGTTTTTTTATCCAGATATTTCTCGGGAATTACCTTGGTAATGACGTTCTCTATTACGTCTTCTCTAATTGTCTTCTGCTTCGCATCCGCATCGTGCTGCGTGGATATAACAACCGAGTCCACCCGGACAGGCTTATTATTGTCGTCGTATTCAATTGTTACCTGGGATTTTGAATCCGGCCTTAAATAAGGCATCAGCCCGTTGCTTCTTTTCCTAATTTCAGCCAGTTTTTTCACAAGTTTATGAGCGTACATAATCGGCATCGGCATAAGCTCCGGGGTCTGGCTGCACGCGTATCCGAACATGAGTCCCTGGTCTCCGGCGCCGCCTTTATCTACGCCCATTGCTATATCTGGAGACTGAGAGTGGATGGCGTTAAGTACCGAACACGACTCGGAATCAAACTTGTAATCGGCACTGGTATATCCGATTTTTTTAACAATCTGTCGTACTATATCGGGCACCTCGATGTAGGCGTTTGTAGTTATTTCACCGCCGACAAGGACAAGGCCCGTAGTAACAAACGTTTCGCAAGCTACCCTGGCGTTCGGGTCCTGAGTATAAATGGCATCGAGTATTCCGTCGGAGATGGCGTCGCATATTTTATCCGGATGTCCTTCGGATACCGATTCAGAAGTAAAGAGATAAGACATTTGTTATAATCCTATATATATTTCACAATTAATAATTAATAAAAATCTATTTCAGATGAATCACCGGAATTCAGCCTTTTAAAAGATCCTCTGATAACCGAGTTGTTGCCTATTATGGAGTTGTCGAGCAAAGTTTTCGAAACCGAAGCGTTTGCCCCTATAATAGAATTTTTCACGATGCAATCCTCAATACGGCATCCCGAATCTATAGTGGCATAAGGACCTATAACCGAATTGGATATTTCGGCGTTATCGGCTATAAAAACGGGACGGTTTATTACTACATTCTCAAATTTTTTACTAACGCTTTTCAAATCAAGCAGGTATTTGTTTGTCGCAAGCAGCGTCTCGGGCTTTCCGCAGTCGTACCATCCGTCAACCGGGAAAGTGGCTATCCTTTCGCCGGACTCTATCATCATCTGCAGAGCATCGGTTAATTGAAGCTCTCCTTTCGTCCTTACGTCTTTTTCGACAAGCGTTTGCAAGCTCTTCACCAGAGATTCCGAGTTTGCAATATAATATAAACCGACCAAGGCCAGATTCGAAACTGGTATTTGAGGCTTTTCAACGAGTTTCTTAATATAACCGTTGTCCACTATCGCAACCCCGAACCTCCTCGGGTCTCCCACTTCCTTAACCCCGAGCGCGCTTTTTCTGTTTTTAAAAACTTCTTTAAGATTTACGTCGAAGATCGTATCCCCAAGTATTATAAAGATCTCGTCGTCGTTAAACGTAGGCACCGCGGTGTATATCGCATGTCCCAGGCCCTCCATCGATTCCTGCTCGACAAATTCCGACTCGATTGCCGGGTATTCCTTGAGCACGTATTCCCTGATCATTTCACCCAAATGGCCTATAACAAAGGTTGCTTTTTTTATTTTTTCTTCCAGCAGTTTATCAAGTATATGCGCCAGTATCGGTTTTCCCCCAACGTTAAGAAGAACTTTCGGAATAGAATAAGTATGGGGTTTTAATCTGCTGCCGAATCCGGCTACCGGTATTATCGCTTGCATGCTGAGCTCGAATTTAAAAATTTAATTTATAAAGTTACCTAATCTTAAAAAGAATAACAACAAATATAATATTCTCCTTACCCTGCTGATGACGTTCATTTCATGCCGTTTCCCGGAATTTTCAAAAAAACCGTTAATAAGGTAGGGGTTTATTATTTTTTTTTATAGTTTTACGGGTTATCAAATAAGGAGATCAGCATGTCGGCCAAATCATTCTTAATAGGTTCTTTTATTATGTTCATTCTTTTCATGCCCATTTCACGCGCTCAGGAAGCAGTCGTTTACAGAAACGCCGTAAACGTGACCGATCCTGTTCAAAGAATTAGCGCATTAAAAGGATTTATGAGAGACTTTCCCAACAGTTATTACCTCGTCGGGACGAGGTATTACTTATTCGATGCGTATGCCGAACTGGGTAAACCCGATTCCGCACTTTTTTATGCGGACAAGTTTATAAATTCCTACCCTGAAAACGCAAAGCTCGGGGCGTACGTGGACGTATCCGAAGTACTCGCCGAAAAAAAGATGGGACTGGATTCGGCGGACGTTTATTCGGACAGAGCCCTTAATATGGCCGAAAGCAGGGGCGTTAGGGATTTAGCCGCCGTAATAGATATTAGAGCAAGAGTCCTGAACCTAACAGGCAAACCCGCCGACGCGATGGACTTGGAGGAAAAAGCCGTCGCTGCCGACAGCAATAATGCCGACTATCTGAATAACCTTTCGATATTCGAAGCAGGCGCCGGCAAGAAATTAGCAGCCGTTAAAACTTCTGCGAAAGCAATATTAATGGGTAATTACGACGAAGCGGTGGTTAATTTTAATAAGTGGCTGAAAGAGGTAGAACCGGAGGAAAAAGAGAACACGGCATTAAGGGATAAAACGGTAAATAATTTGCTCGCCGAATTTTTTAAAAGCTCGAAAAACGGAAAAACAATTGCCGCCAAATCAAATGCCGCGGTATTTCTTGCCAAGACGGATGTGAATGTTAAGGAAGCCGAAAAGTATGCGCTGGAAGCCCTCAATTCTCTTACAAATAAATCTTCCCTGGAAAATAAAATATTATATACGAAAAATTACGCAATGGTGCTTGCCTCTGCCGGTAAAAACGTCGAAGCGTTAAAAGAATTGAACTCTATAGAAAACCTTGTTGATCCGTGGGACACGGACTTCTGGTATACGCTGGGGAAAATTTATGAGAAGCAGAAAGAAAATAATAAAGCCGCAAATGCCTATCTGTCCGGGATGATCGCAAATCCTACTCCTAAACTTACAAACTCGCTGAAGCTTCTCGGTTATAACGAAGGCGAAATAATGAAACGGATAGAAATGCAGGTAAAACGCCTTGAGAAATTCGAACCGGGACATTTTAAAAAACCCGGTTCTTACGACGGGAAGACCGTGCTCGCCGAATTATTCACCGGAGCGGAATGCCCGCCCTGCGCCGGCGCAGACTTTGCCTTCGATGCGTTATCAGAATACTATCCCAGAACCGCGGTAGACATTCTGGTATACCATGTCCATATACCCGCGCCGGATCCGATGACGAATCCCCAGACATTCCAGCGGTATCTTTTTTACGGCGGCAACTTCGGAACTCCCACGGTTTTTATAGACGGCACCGAACAAATCACGGGCGGCGGACCAAAGTTCCTTACGCCGAACAGGTTCCACGTCTATCAATATGCGATAGATAAATTCCTTGACGAAAAACCGGAAGCGGTTATCAAAGGTTCCGCCTCGCTGGTAAAAGACGACGTAGATGTTTCGCTGAGTTTAAAGCATAAGAAAGAGTTGAACGGCGACGTAAAACTGCATATCGCCCTGGTCGAAAAGTCCGTTAATTATCCGGGGGGAAACGGCGTTACAAATAATATTTTTGTGGTCAGAGCATTGTCCGGAGGCGCCGACGGTTTGGATCTTAACCGCGGAAAAAACAACTTTACTGTGAAAGATACTTTCAATGTCGGAAAAATAGAGAATAATCTTACGGCATATCTGGACGACCCGACAAAAGATCCTTCGTGGAGGGCTAATACCCGATTTACCGGCTGGCGTGAAAAAACGGATAAGATCAACATGGGAAATCTGGCCGTAGTGGCATGGCTGCAGAATAACACAACTAAGAAAATACTTCAGGCATGTTATATTAACGTTGTAAAATAATTAACCGGATCGCTGTTATGAGAAATCCTAATAAACTTTTGGAAATACAAAATGTACTGCTTTTAGCCCTATCGTTAATTATTCCTTCAATAGGAACGGGTTACAGCCAGAATATTCAGCCGAAGGATGTTGTAGACATCCGGACGGAAATTGTCCGCGACTCGCTGAATACCAAGGACCTGCTTTACGTAAAGGTAATTTTAAATATTAAGGACGGATGGCATATAAATGCGAACAAACCGCTGGACGACTATTTAACTCCGACCACCGTAGCATTCGATACAAGCAAGTACTTCAAGATATTGAATGTTAAGTATCCGGCACCGCAGTTTAAAAAATTGGATTTTTCGGACAAGCTTCTGGCGCTCTATGAAGACCGCGCGGCGGTTGAATTTACCCTAAAAATAATTAATCCGTCAAAGATCCGCGGCGGTATATTGAAGGGTGAAGTAGGCTACCAGCCGTGCAACAACCAGACGTGCCTGTTCCCCGTAAAAAAAGATTTTACTGTCAATATAAAAAATTTAAAATGATATCTGTGCGTGATCGTAAGGAATGATGTCCGTTTTACAGATATAATTATTTGATCACTTAAAGACATTTTAAAACTTTGCGGCTCTTTGCGCGCTTAGCGGTTTATTATTCACTCCAACACCGGTCAGCTTCGCGGTTTATTTTTCCGCAGAATACTGGTTGACTACGTCTTCGATATCTTTTACGTCTTCGAAAAAGGAAAGTATTTTTACCACGACACCGTCCACCAGGGCATCCGGGCACGAGGCACCGCTCGTCAGCATGATATCAACAGGTATTTTCGATGGTAAAAATCCTGGGGTAATTTTCTCTCTCTTTTCATTTAAATCAAAATGCGATATGCTGTTCCCGGATAAAATTTTCTCCGGACCCGAAATGAAATATGTAGGCAGTTCGGCGCCGCACAGTTCCGCAATGTGACTTGTATTGCTGCTGTTATAACCCCCGACTACAACCGCAAAATCCGCTTTCTCTTTCAGCAGTCCGTATGTCGATTCCTGGTTGTCGTAAGTGGCGTAACACAGAGTATCCCTTGTATCCGCAAAATGAAGGCCGATATTTTCTCTGCCGTATTTTTTGATCATAATATTTCTTAAATACCCCGCGATTTCGCGAGTCTCGGTTGCAAGCATCGTTGTCTGGTTTACAACTCCTATCTTCTCCAGGTCATTTCCCGCATTGAAACCTTCCGAGTATTTATTTTGGAAATATTCGTAAAATTCTTCGTCGCCGATCTCGCCCGTTATTTTTTTCCCCAGAATTTTTGTCTCTTCCAGGTTACGCACAATCAAAGAGGGCGCATTCTTCCTGCTATGGGAGAAGGTAGCCCTTGTTTCCTCATGATAGTATTTACCGTGTATTATAATGGTAAAATTATCATTCCCAAGCTGGGCCGATCTGTTCCATACTTTTTCTACGAAGGGACATGTAGTGTCGTATTTTCTAATATCGATGCCGATATTTTTCAATTTAGTTTCGATTTCCAGGGTGGTGCCGAATGCAGGGATAATTACTATGTCGTCGCCGTTCAGTTCGTTCCATTCTATAAGTTGATTGCCGGATGTATCCGTTATAAATTTTACCCCGCGCGAAAGCAGTTCTTCGTTCACGCTGGGATTATGAATCATTTCGCTGAGGAGGAATATCCTTTTATCCGGGTTTTCCCTGATAATTCTATGGGAAATTTCGATTGCGTTTTCAACCCCGTAACAGAACCCGAAATGACGCGCGATTAGAAATCTCACCGGCCCGAAATCCAGCATTGCGGGTTTAAAATCCTTTTTCCTAGAGTCGTTGAATTGCCTGTATTCTTTTATCCTGGAAATTATAGGACTCTTGTATATATCCGGTATTTCAAATTTCTTCATTTTATTCGCAAAATATTTGTACAAAAGTATTAAAATTTAACCAATATTTCACCGCGATTTTCGTTCATTGAAATTAATTACCTTACCCCGGCATATCTGCTTTATAATTGCTTTAGGGAATTCGGAAATATTAATTGCCGATGCTTTCACCGGTTATGGGTTTAAGCCCGGCGATAATATTATAAGAATCTGCATGCATGCATATTGACATTAAAACAAACTGGGTTATATTTATTTGTTTAATATAGAAATTAAACAGGGATTTCCTGTTATATGAGTCAGGAACTTGATCAATATATAAATCTTCTCGGCAATTTAAATGATCCTGTTTATTACACAATTATTTTCGTCGTAATATTATTTGTTTTTATTTATATAATTTTTAAGAATGTAATTTTCCCTCTTCAAAAGAAACATTACGTTGAGACTCATGAATTGGAGCTGAAGAATGCGAGACTGATGGCTCTTTTTGCCGAGCTGGACCCGGACCCCGTAATAAGGACCGATATCAACGGGAAAATTATTTATACGAACGATTCGGCAAAAGGATTAATCAGCGAAGGAAATCTTAAGGGGATACTCATCAATGAACTGATACCTCAAATAGATATACCGGTAATCGATTACATAAATTCAAACGGGACCAAGTCTTTTTCCTTCAGGGTAAACTCGAAAGAATACTTGATTGTTTTCCGGGGTATATCTTCTCTAAAGATAGCGCAGCTTTATTTTCACGATATTACTGATAAAGTAGAGAACGAAAAGAAACTAATAGACCTTTCGGAAAACCTTCAAAATAAAATCGAACAGGAAAGGCAAAGGATAGCAATGGAGCTGCACGACGGGATAGGACAGGATCTTCTTTTATTGAAGATGGACCTGCTGAACGAACATAAGGATATTATTCAGAATAACGCCGATCCGGCAAAGTTAAAAAATTCGATCGATTCCCTGCAGAAGACAATCGCCGAACTCAATATGATTTTGTTCAATTTGACGCCGGCCGCGTTAAAAGAGATGGGTCTCGGTCCTTCGATCGCTGCTATGGTCAATAAAATTTCCGCCTCTTGTTTTATTAAGGGGAGTTTAAACATAGTCGGTCTGAACGAAAGACTGGACGGCAAGCTGGAAATTACCATTTACAGGATCATCCAGGAAGCATTGAATAATATAATTAAGTATTCGCAAGCGAAAGAATTCTCTATCCAGTTTATAAGCAAGAACGGCAGGATTAAAATATTAATCGCCGATAACGGTACGGGTATTCCTTCCGACGGTAAAAACCGCAACGGGTTCGGTTTAATCAACATCCGCGAGAGAGTTGAATATTTTAACGGCATATTCAAAATCGATTCGTCGAAAGAAAACGGAACCCTTCTGGTGATAGATATTCCATTGGAATCTGAGAAATGTTAGAATCAGCAAAAATAAAAGTTTTAATAGCCGACGACCATAAACTTTTCAGGGCCGGTTTGATAAAAATGATCGGGGCTTATCCGGATATTTTAATTGTCGGTGAAGCGGAGAACGGTAAAGAACTTATCGATAAATATTTTGAGCTGAAGCCCGATGTCGTCTTAACCGATATATCAATGCCGCGGTCTTCTGGCACCGATGCCGCAAGGGAGATCAAGAAGAAGGATAAAGCCGCCAGGATTCTTTTTTTGTCGATGTATTATTCCGAAGAATACATATATTCCGGGCTGACAATGGGAGCCTCAGGTCTGGTAAACAAGAACATTATGGAAGAAGAGCTTGTGGATGCTATAAGGAAGGTGTACTCGGGCGACAGGTATTTCGGGAAGGATTATTCTGAAGATACGCTGGCGGAGCTTATCCTGAAGTACGATTCCATTTATATGAAAAATGTAAACATAAAAAAACCCGACCTTACCAAACGGGAATTGGAAGTTTTATGTTTGATCGGAGAAGGCTGTACGAGCGCCGAAATATCAAATAAATTATTTATCGACGTCAGAACGGTAGACGCCCACAGATCGAATATAATTCATAAATTAAACCTTAAGTCTCTGTCCGAATTGATAAAATATGCCATTCAGTATAATATGTCTTCAGGGAATTAAAAAACGCTCCGGATTGGCGGTAAATATTATTTTTATTAAATTTAGCCGAGGGGATAAGATGAAATCAATAAAATGCGCTCTTCTGTATGCAATAATTTTAACCGTAATTTCTGTTTCGGTTATAGGCGCCCAAACTATAGGGAAAATATATACGAAGGATGCGGCAGACAGCATTTACGGAAAAGTTGACGTGTCCGTTAAACTGAATACTGCTGACTTGTTATCTTATGCTTCAAAAACATCGGATTATATCATGTTTAATATCGTGCAGGGAAAAGCGGTTGTACTGGACAATAAAAGATCGCCTTTGACTCCTTCGGATAGTGCAGTTTCGAGCACCGAAGTTTTTAAAGTCTGCAGCGTATCGGTATTGCTGAAACTTCTGAAATCGGGAAACAGCCCGGAAACGTATTTTGAAGAAAGACAAAATGTTTTAACGATAACCAACGGGGATTTTACCGTGGAACAAGTAGCTAATTGTCCGCCTATCTGTCCGTAAAATGATAATACCTTATATATTACTCGGAGTATCTTTAACAGTCTGCGCAATGATTCCATTTCGCCAGTACGGGGGAAGATTCTTCTTCTTTTTTTTAATCCTGGCTCTGTCGGATCCGGTCGTATTAATATATCACTGGATATACCCGGTACATCCCTTCAGAATTTATATAGTAGTATTTTTATTCTCGGTATACTCGGTTATGAATTTTGAAACCGTAAAAAAGAGAATCGCTTTATTAATTATCGTTACCTTACTGGATCTCGGCTTCGCGGTTTATGCCGGCATATTTTTGCTGAGAGCTATCCTGTTCTTTGAGGATTTCGTAATCCTCTACTTGATATTGGGAAGAACCTTGATCGATATTATCAAGACTTACGAAATAAATATTTTTTATTTCGTTCTGAATTTTTACGTGCTGACGTTACTTATTAAAGACTTTATAATGCTAATCGACTTGAAAACGGGGATATATTATTTCTACATAACCTCCGCGCTTGAGATTTTGATCTGTATATATTTTGTTTTTTACAACGAAAGAAATTCTTTCAGGTATAAATTTAAATCGATTTAAAATCTTGTTTGAATTAAAATAAAAACGCGCGGGAATTGCAAAAATACGATTTGCTTGTTTTTAATCCCTATTCAGCGCGGGAGTAACAACCTCAGGCGGTTAAGAAAGGCAAATTAGTGAAACGCAAATCGCCGATTACTTAGATTTTATTCATATTGTTTATTATATTTATTGTTTATAAAAAAACGAATTTATATGGAATTAGTAGATAGATTAAAGAGAATCAAGGAAAAGTTCGATAAGATAAACCAGCAGCTGTCGGATCCCGAATATCTGAACGACAGGGATAAACTCGTTAATTTAAGCAGGGAGCGCAGCGACCTGGTTGAAATAATCCTGGCTTACGAAGAATACGATAAAATTCTGAATAACATAAACGGGAACAAGGAAATAATAAGTTCGACGGGGGACAAAGAGCTTATCGATATGGCCGAAGCGGAACTGACGGAGCTTAATGAAAAGCGGGAAAAGCTTGAGGAACAAATAAAACTCCTTCTGTTGCCGAAAGACCCGAACGACAATAAGGATATCATTATGGAAATCAGGGCGGGTACCGGGGGCGAGGAAGCCGCGCTGTTCGCAGGCGATTTGTTCAGGATGTACAGCCGTTATGCCGAAATTAAAAATTGGAAACTGGAAATAATAGATATCAACGATACGGGACTAGGCGGAATCAAAGAAGCGGTATTTTCGATCAGCGGCGATAACATTTACAGCGAATTGAAGTTCGAAAGCGGCGTCCACAGGGTTCAGAGAGTTCCGGCAACTGAAGCCAGCGGAAGAGTCCATACCTCCGCAGCATCGGTAGCCGTACTTCCCGAAGCCGAAGACGTGCTGATCGAAATAAATCAGAACGATCTGAGAATAGATATATTTCGTTCCGGCGGCGCCGGCGGTCAGAACGTAAATAAGGTTGAAACAGCCGTAAGGATTACGCATATCCCTACGGGCCTGGTCGTTCAGTGCCAGGACGAAAGATCGCAGCTTAAAAACAGGCAAAAAGCCATGAAAGTTTTAAGGGCAAGACTTTATGATATAAAATTAAAAGAACAGAACGATGAGATATCCGCCCAGCGAAAAACTATGGTCAGAAGCGGCGACAGGAGCGATAAAATAAGAACCTACAACTACCCACAGAACCGGGTTACCGACCACCGTATAGGTCTTACGCTTTATAATCTTTCAAATATTATGGAAGGCGATCTGACGGAATTAATCGAGCAATTGAAAATTGCTGACCGGACGGAAAAGCTGCAGGCAAGCGAAGAGTTTTAAATCATCTTTACCGATATAATGCTGATATCGTCTTCGTAGTTGCCGGAAGTAAATTCGCTGAACTCTTTTCTAATATTTTCAATTATGTTACCCGAACCGCTGTACTTTTTTATAGTGTCCTTTAATCTCTCCGAACCGAATTGGTCTCCTGAGGATCCCCTCGACTCGATAATGCCGTCGGTTATTAAATAGATGGCGTCGTTCTCCGACATATTTATTTTAACGTCTTCGTAATTTCCCTGAGCCGCAAAACCGAGAAGCATCCCTTTTGATTTAATCGTCTCCACTTCGTTTTTCATAGAATTCATGTATAAAATCGGCAGGTCTCCGGCACCGGTATATTTAGCGGTCTTGGTTCTGTTGTTTAAAACGACGATTGATAGCGTCGCGAAAACTTCGGAAACCTTGGCGTCCTGGTAAACCGAATTATTAACCTGTTGAAGAATTTCGCTCGGCGAGAATTCTTTCGCGGTCTGCAATACTACTCTTAACGCGCTTCTGACGTAGCCGGCATACGCAAAGGCAAAGTACCACGCCCCCCACTTCTTTCCCATAACGTCGCCCAGAACTACGGCAAGATTTTCGTTGTCAAGTTTAAAATAATCAATAAAGTCTCCGCCCGGAATGCCGTGAAAAGGCTGGTGCCAGTGGCTTAGTTCGAAGCCTTCGAACCCAGGAGCTGAATCGGGAACTACTTTTACCCTGAGCGAATCGGCAGCCTGGTGGAGCTCGGTAACTACTTTCTGCCTCTCCTTCCCCAGGCTTTTCACAATTGCGGAAACTTTCGCTACGACCACTCTGGGGCCGGCTGTCTTAAGCACGTAATCCGTAATTCCAAGATTATAACCGTCAAGGATTTCGTCCTCCTCTCCCTTTGAAGTAAGGAAAACAAAGGGAACGGATTTCAGATCCCGATCGGCCAGCAGCATCTTTCTAAATTGATAGCCGTCTATTTCCGGCATCATTATATCTGAAATTATAAGATCCGGGATCGACTTTTTCGCAGCTTTCATTCCGTTCCCCGGCCCGTCGGCTATGGTACACTCAAATCCCGCTTTATTCAGATTATATTGGAAAAGTTTTGCCAGAGTCTGGTCGTCGTCCACAAGTAAAATTTTTGCGGTGCTCTCTTTGAATGACTGCTCCAGGTTTTTTTTAGTTCCGTAGATTTTATAAATCTCAGAACGCCTGATCAGCGCCTGCACTTTTATCAAAAGATCCTGGATATCGAAAGGTTTGGTTATAATATCGTCACCCCCGGCTTCCATTGCTTTGGATTTGTCTTCGATCGTATTTTTTGCGGTTACAAAGACAAACGGGAGAACCCGGAAATTTTCGTTTTCCCTCACCTTCTTACAGAATGAAAAGCCGTCCATTTCATCCATTGTTACGTCGCAGAGCACCAGGTCCACTTTTTCTATTTTTAAGACTTCAAAAGCTTTGGTAGCGCCGTCGGCTTCCACTACATCGTAAGAATTGCTTTTTAGATGATGGCTAAGAAGTTTACGGATAGTCACATCATCGTCGATAATAAGAACTGATTTTTTATCTTGAACAGCCATAAATGGGAATTTAATCAAATATTATTATTTAATTTAATTCGTTGCACTTCATCATGCCGGTATTTTTCCAGTAAAAACATCGGCATCGTTTAATTTTCAAAACTGAGGATGGCCTCTTCTTTGGTTTTAAATGCTTCGAATACTCTGTACATCCTTGTTAATTCGAACATCGAATGGACTGCGGGTTGAAAACCTACCAGGCGCAAGTCGCCGTTTAAAGTAGTTATTTTTTTCAAAGAGACCACCAGGGAACCCAGAAAAGTAGAATCGATGAATTCGCATTCGCTTAAATCCACGATAATCTTTCTCGCCCCTTCTTCAATGTCCTGAATAAGCGCCTGCTTGAACTCGTCCGCTTCTTTCAGAGTCGCCCGGGGCAGATTAACAATTTCAATTATGATATCGCCATGAGTTTCTTTGATAAAGTCCATATTTAACCCTATGTCTTTTAATTTGATAAAATATTAATCCGAAGTTCTGT
>JBJKOY010000382.1:0-26407 GCA_046706945.1 Ignavibacteriaceae bacterium
ACCATGGTTGTCCGTCGATAGATAATTCTTTGTCAAAATAATCTCCGGCAAATGAGTATGTGACTTCTATTTTTGAATAGCCTTCGTTATTTCCTGGGAAATAAATAAGCGGACAGCCTCTTTCCTCATTGTAAATTGCTCCATAATATGAAACCTGGGCCATCAGAACGGCTCCTTTGTAAAGGCGTCTTGCTAATTCTTTCCCGGAGAGAGCATTTTGAACGACTTCCGTCTTTTCTCTAAGCGAGAGAGCAAAAAAGTCCCTATTGTTGAAAAGTTTTTTACTCCTTCTATTTAAATCGAAAACGAAATAACCGCAATAAATACTGAATGGATAGTATTCATCATTGTACATTTTTGTAAGATTTACATCCTCTTCGTCTGCTCCCGGTATAATAGTCGTAACGAATGCCCTCAATATTTTTTCCTTAAGTATATTGTTTTTAAAATATTCGTGAGGGAATATTTTTAAAACCATTTGCATCGCCGCCGGTATGGATAAAAAATCGATTTTGTATTTCTTTGACCTTTCGTTATACTGTTTTAATCTAGTTATCATATCTTGCAGCCTCTCACGATCATCCTTTTTAGGTTTTTTAATATTATGATTGAATAACTTTTTTTGCATATTTTCCTCCATAACCCTTTTTCAAATCGATGGTATTTTAACTCTATTACATAACATTGGCGTCAAGATTATGTAAAAAAGTAGTAATAAAAATATAAGTTGAGAATAGAAAGACTGGATTCCTGTCCGGCTATTTAAATAAAAAGACCGGTTGTTAGGCCGGTTTTTCATTTTAATTAATGAGCATAACAAGAAGGAGTTCAAGTAGAGTCAATGAAATCAGCGGTGTCCCGTCTTTTGTCGGGATCCTTCCCTACTAAGCAAGATCCGTCACGAATGTGAGCGCCTTTGTGTTTTAATATTACTCCTAAATCCCGGTTTCCCCGGCCAGTTTCAATTTCTCTGCTTCGGCTTTACTCAGCTCAAGCCCGTGTCCTCCCGGACCGGTTTCCGATTTCCGCAGCAGATATGCGAAGATAAGTCCCAGTACCCCTAGTATTGAAAATATCCACATACCGAGAGCATATCCGCCCGGATTAGCGGCGCTTGCTCCCTCATAATCGTTTGCGGCCCCGACGAGCAGCGGGAAGATCATCATCCCTATCTGCTGGATCAGCGTCATTAGCGCGTAAGCGGACCCGAGCCGTTTTTCTTCCACTATATATGCAACGGAAGGCCACATAACCGCGGGTATTAAGGAGAATGCAACACCCATCATGACTACGGGAACGTAAAGAGTAAGATGGCTGTACGCCATCATTAAATATACGGGTAATAGCAGGACGGACCCTATCGTCATTAACAATGCCCGCCTGCCGATGTAATCTACGAGCAGTCCTATAAGCGGAGTAGCAAACATTGCGGCCAAAGGCAAGTTGGATATCATCCAGCCGGCCGTTTCGCGATCCAGGTGATGAGCTTCCATAAAGAATTTAACCGCGAATGTTCTGAACGGAAATATCGCCGAATAAAACGTAACGCATAATAAAGTTATATACCAGAAAGATTTGTTGAATTTAAAGACTGTTTTAAGATTCAGTTTATCAGTCGCTACGCCGCTTCCCAATACGAATTTCTTTTCGCCGGCAGATTCAATTATATAATAAACCAGAATTCCGGCAAGGGACAGGATACCTATCAGTGCGGCAACGTATAAAGGACTTGAATATCCGCCGCTGTAGAGACCCGGGAAAATTGTCGGAGAATTATCAACGGCAACGGTGCCGCTTCTGGCAAAGAACAAATTTAATCCCATAGCAAAGCTCAGCACTTTTCCGTTAAACCATTTCGCTATCGCCACTGTGATAGCCACAATTAAAGGCTCGGAGCCGACGCCTAATAGAAATCTCCCCGCAAGCATTAAATATAGGTTGGATGAAAAAGCAACCATGAAACCAGAGACAGTGCAGATGGAAGCAAAAATGAGCGCCGATTTTTTTGTCCCCCATTTATCTACCAGTATACCGCCGAATACGAGAACTATAATAGCCGCAAAACTGTAAGCTGAGTATAGCTGCCCGATATTAAGATCGGTAAAATGAAGCCCTGCTTTCAGCTGATCGGCAACCAGCGAGATAGAGTCGAAGACATAATAATTGCCGAACATGGCAATACTTAAAAACAAAAGAACCATCCACCTGTAAAACGGCGCAGGTTCCGTCTTGTCCGTTTGTAACGAGGGATTTATTGCTGTCATCCAAACTCCGTTAAAATCTTAAGGTTGAATTTATCAATTATCCGGGACATTTCTAATATTTACTTTATTAAAATTATCCCTGCTGTTATAATATTTCTTGAATCTAAGGGTGCACGTAAATAAACCTAAGGTAAAATCCGCGTTTGTACTGCATTGATCAATAAGTTGTCACCGGCAATGAACTAATAAAGTTACTTTCCATCCTAAGGAGCTTTTAATAATTTGATCATGCATAAATGCAAAGGACCGTTCGTTTTTGTTATCCCGGGCACAGTAATATCTTTTTTTATAAGCTAAATTAAAGCCGTTATATCTCCCATACGCGGTAATGCCGGCTTATCTTCTATGGTTCGAATTAAAAGAAAATTTATTCCATTATCTAATTATTTACATTAAGAATTAGTACGGGTAACTGCTATGAACGGAAACGCAACGAAAGAAGAATTGAAAAAAATAATTGCTTTTAAAAATCTGCCCGATGAACATCTTGAATGGATTTTGGCCCGTACGGAATTTGAAGAATACACCGACGGAGAGGTAATCCATTCTACGGGTGATTTGATTGAAGTAATGTGGATATTGCTTCAAGGGAAAGTCAATTATTACATGAATATAAAAGGACGGCTGGTCTATTACTTCACATTTGAGAATAATGAACTTTCCGGGGGAGTCGGCGGGCTTCTGCCATACTCAAGACTGCGTAATGCTCACGGAAATTCGTATGCGGTCGGGAATGTCCGTATGCTGAGATTTCATAAAAAATATTTTCACGAGCTTGAACAGCTTAATCCCGATTTTACCCAGCGCCTTATCGGCTATATGACGGAAAGGGCCCGCTTTTTTGCTACAACACAAATGCAGCAGGAAAAAGTCAGTGCGCTGGGCAAACTTGCCGCCGGCATAGCGCATGAAATGAACAATCCGGCGGCGGCCATAGACAGGATTTCAGAAGAACTGGACAGAAGGTTAAAACTTAATTTTGAGCTTACGGAAGAACTGTTAAAATACAATATATCCCCTCAATCAATCCGCGATATCAGGGAAACTGCTTTGAAAAAAAGAAGTAATGTTTCCCCCGAAAATAAAATCACTCCGCTTCAAGGCATTCAAAAAGAAGACGAATTAAAGGACTGGCTGTACGAAAAAGGATTGAAAGGCATCGATGAATTGGCTGAAACGTTTATAGAAGCCGGGCTTTCGACAGGTGATCTTGAAACGATAAATAAAAACAGCGGCAGCGAGGCTTTTCAAAATATTCTGGATTGGCTTGAAAATTTACTGAGTTCCGAACGATTAATTAAAGATCTTGAAGATGCCTCCAACCGTATTTCAATGCTGGTAGGCGCTATTAAATCCCATGTCCATATGGACAAATCCGGCGACCTTTACCGTACGGATATTCATAAGGATATTGAAGATACGCTTATACTTCTCGGATATAAAATACGGGATAAAAATATAACGGTTAAGAAAATTTTCTGCGACGACTTGGCCGGGGTCGAAGTTTATGTCGGGGAATTAAACCAGGTTTGGACCAATATTATCGACAATGCGATTTACGCCGTACCTAACAGCGGTGAAATTATGATCGAAACCGAGTGCGATAAAAAATATATAACGGTGCATATCGCCGACAACGGCCCGGGAATACCGAGAGAGATTTTATCCCAGATTTTCGATCCTTTTTTTACGACAAAGAAAGTGGGAGAAGGAACCGGGATAGGGCTCGATATTGTAAAGAACGTAATAAACCACCATAACGGTGAAGTAAAAGTAAATTCCGTACCAGGTAAAACCGAATTTATTATCTATCTCCCTGTTTCTCAAAATTTATCAAAAGAAGAGAAATAAAATGAAACTTCCCTTCATTATAATAATTGATGACGATATTCAGGTTCTGAGAGCTATACAGCGGGACGTGCGGAACAAGTTCAGGGATGATTATAGGATTCTCGCAACCGAATCGGCGACGGTGGCGCTTGAAGCTCTTAAAGAACTTAAATTAAAAAAAGAGACCGTGGCACTTTTTATTTCCGATCAGCGCATGCCCGAAATGACCGGCACGGCATTCTTAGAAAAAGCCCATGATTTATTTCCGGAAGCCAAAAAAGTACTGCTGACGGCTTACTCGGATATTGATGCCGCAATAAAAGCAATCAACATTTTGAAACTTGATTATTACCTTCTTAAGCCGTGGAACCCGCCGGAAGAAAAACTTTATCCCGTTATTACGGATCTTCTTGAAGATTGGCAGAACAGCTTTATTCCCGAATTTACCGGGATTAAAATCGTCGGCTACCAGTGGTCGCCCCTATCTCATAAAATAAAGGATTTTCTTACTGGAAATTTAATCCCTTATAAATGGCTGGATGTGGAGTCGGATAAAGAATCGGCGGATTTAATGACCGAGCATAAAATCGAGCCCGGCGATTTGCCATCCGTTCTATTTGAGGACGGCGAGTTGATGAAATGCCCCGCCGAATTTGAAATTGCAAAAAAAATCGGATTGAAATCTACCGCATCGGAAGAACTTTACGATGTGGTTATTATAGGCGCCGGTCCCGCCGGTCTGGCTGCGGCGGTTTACGGCGGAACCGAGGGATTGAAAACACTTATGATAGAAAAGAAGGCTCCCGGCGGTCAGGCAGGTACTAGCTCAAGGATCGAAAATTATCTCGGGTTCCCCTCGGGACTTTCCGGCGCCGACCTGACCAGGAGAGCTTTAACCCAGGCGTCCAGATTCGGAGTCGAACTCCTCTCACCCTGCCAGACCGTCGATATTAAAATAAAGGACAATTATAAAATAATCTCTCTTTCCGACGGTTCCGAGATAAAAACCCGTGCCTTAATAATATCGACAGGCGTGGACTACAGAACGCTGGATGCAAAAGGGATAAACGAATTGACCGGCGCCGGCGTTTATTACGGTTCCACTACGGCGGAAGCGTATTCATGCAAAGATAAAAATGTTTTCATAATCGGGGGAGGCAACTCGGCAGGTCAGGCGGCGGTGTATCTTTCGGGATTTGCAAAAAATGTTTTTATAGTTATCCGGAAAAATTCTCTTGACTCCACCATGTCCCGTTACCTGATAGATCAGATTAATAAAACGGAGAACATCTCCTTAATAACCTCTTCGATGGTTGTTGAAGCAATCGGAGAAAACAGGCTCCGTTGCGTCGTTATGGAGAATATTGAAACCGGCGAACGTAAAACCGCCGAGGCGGGAGCGCTGTTTATTTTCATCGGCGCCAGGCCGGCGACGGATTGGATCAAGTTAAATATTTTTAAGGACCCGAAAGGTTTTATCGAGACGGGTAGAGATTTGAATAAATTTGAAGATCTTAAAAAAGTCTGGAAACTAAAGCGCGACCCGCTTCCTCTGGAAACCTGTATCCCGGGAATATTTTCGGCAGGAGACGTTCGGGCAGGCGCCATGAACAGGGTGGCTTCCGCCGTCGGCGAGGGAGCTATGGCAATTAAACTCGTCCATGAATATCTCGCCGGTATTTAGCTTGTACAGGGATTTAATGATGTCCTTGCTAAATTAAAATTTTTCTTTAATATTATTGACAATAATTTTATATTTAAAGCAGTTCAAGTTATTCGGTATTAACAAACACATCATTTCTGAAGTCCAAATCAGGGGAGGATTCGGATAATGAGGTTATGTATTTTATTGAGGATTGTATTCGGACGTTTTCATTTCTTCAAATTACTTCTTTACCGCTATGTTATTCATTATCTGAATAATATTCCCCCTGAATTATTCAAACAACCAGGTATTAATGTTTGCGCCTTATTCTCTAAAAGAATAAAAATTAAAAAATTGGATGCGCCGAATTTTGCAATCTTAAAATTATGCAATCCTGTAATCTTTTAATCTCCGCATGCATACGGGGGATATAAAACATATAATTAATTCGTTTCAACATACCAACTAAAATAAAGGGGACTAAAATGAATCAGAACAAAAATTATTCGGAAGACGCCAAAAGTTTCTTCTTTGAGGAGGAGAACAAAAAGAAAAGGAAAGAACTGGAAGAACAATTCGGGATGGAATTCATGGAAACATCGGACGACGCCGACCCGGAGATCATAAATCAATTCTTGAATAACGTTCAGGCGTTCGAAGAAGCATGGGAATCCGCGGAGAATAAAAAAGTAGCGGAGCTGATCGGATGTACCGAATTTAAGAAGATAGAAAATCTGGCGCCGGATGAGTTGGAATCCGAGATTGAATTAATTCTTGATATGTACGAGGAGCACAACATTAATATTAGCGTACTGGAAAAAGACGATGTAACGGACGAAGAATTTTATAGATTTTTAACCGAGGAACTCCCCGGGCACGAAACGGAATTTTTACCTATCGACGGGATGACGCTGAATTTCATTTATGAAGAATTCCATCCCAACGACAGGCTCGACGCCAGGGATACGATCGAGTGGTTCTTCTCCGCTTTTTTCAACGACGACAATGAAAGATTAAACTCTTTCCTATCCAAGAACAATCTGATATTGAACGGCCGCACCGTATCCAACGATAAATTCAAAGAAGAATTGAGAAAGCTTATTTATTACTGCACGAAAGACTGCGAATATGAAATATTATTTAACGGATTTGAGTTCCCCGGACAGCCGGCATGTAAAGCGGATGTTGATCTTATAATTATTCAAGAACCGGACGATCGCGGCAGATGCGCGCAAACACCTGTAATTTTAAAAGCTATATTTGAACTGGAGAGAAGCCCGTACGAAGGATTTGATGTCAAAAGCCTTTCGTTCGGTTGAAGATAACCGGTAATGACGTCCGGGATTATATGACCTTTTTTCCGAAAATGCAGAGGAAAGCAAGCTCCTAATTGTTATTAGATTTCCTTTGCCTTTTAGTTTCGACGGGGATATTTTTGGCATGACATCTTAGACAATTACTTTTTGCTTCTCTTATTTTTTGCCCGGGAACTTATCCGGCGATCGAAGAGGGAAATAGATAACTGATTATTATATAAAAATGCGATTGGCGGGTTAAATGAATTATTTTGCATCCGTATTAAAAGGATTCGAATTAAAGGGGAAAAAGAATATTCTTATCCGTATAGCTTATTCGGCCTTATGCCTGTTTTTATTTCTGCAGTTATATTCATGCTCACCCGGGATCGAAAGACAGGGAACTGGCGGATCGAACATAATAGATGCCGACAATCCTTATATTCAATATGTAGGGCGGTTCGATTTCTCGGACCCGAAGAACGTGGTCTTCGATTGGCCGGGCGTTTACATCTGCGCTAAGTTCGAAGGAACAAGCTGCTCAATACGGCTTAAAGACAGTACCGACGAATACGCCGTAACAATAGACGACCATGCTCCCCAATTGCTTAAAGGAAATAAAGAAGATATCTACAGGATCGCATCCGGACTTTCGGGATCCGTTTCTCATACGGTTATGATCCAGAAACGGACCGAGGCTTTTGTAGGAAAGGGCGTGTTTTCCGGATTTATCCTGGATAACGGCGCAAAAATTCTTCCCCCTGATAAACGCCCTTCGCGGAGAATCGAATTTATCGGAAATTCAATAACCTGCGGATACGGTGTTCTGGGCGATTCTTCGGACTGTCATTTCAACAAGCAGACCGAAGACGCAGGTATGTCATATGCCGGAATGGTCTCGCGGGAGCTTAACGCGGATTATCATTTGATATCTTATTCGGGAAAAGGCGCAGTGCGCAACTACGGCGACAAAAACAAAACATCTCCCGACCCGATGCCCTCATTATACAATCGTACGTGCTGCACCGATTCCGCGTTAAAATGGAATTTCCGGGAATGGATCCCTCAAGCAGTGGTAATTAATCTCGGGACGAACGATTTTTCTACGCAGCCTTTCCCTGACAGCCTGGTTTTTAAAGCTGCATACGGGGAATTGATAGACAGGGTCCGTTCGCTTTATCCGGGAGTTACGATTTTCTGCATAAGCGGTCCCATGATCGGTGAACCGTGCACCGGGTATATAAAAGACGTCGTGGCATATCAGCAACGGAACGAAGGCCGGGATAAAGACATATTCTTCATCGGAATTTCCCGCAGCTTGTTGAACGATAAAGACTGGGGCTGCGATATGCATCCCAATATCTTCGGAGCGAAGATAATGTCCGGCGTAATCGTTCCGCTAATGAAGCTCCGGATGAACTGGTAAGCAAACCTTGAACTGTTTCCGTAAATGATCTAATCTTTATTAGTTTGTAAAAGTGGTGTCGTCGAACAATTTCAATTTAGGAGAATTTTGGGCGTTGTATATAATGAAAAATATACCGATAAATAATTCGAACGCCGAAGTAATATAAAAATATACTTCCCCTCTATGCGTCTGGTTAACATTGAACAGAAATTTAAGAACGATCGTTATTTCATATAATGTTAGGATCAAATAAAATAAATTAATGGTCAGGTTTTTGTTGAAGAACAGGATTGTTTCTTTTACGAATAAAAAGACCAGAATGCCGCTCAGGAAAATTTTGAAAATATATATGTAGCTAACGTCGGCGTAATAATCCGTTATTGCCAGAAAGACGAGAATTAACGTAAACAATATTTTTTGTTTAGCGCTTTTATTATTATATGTAACCGATATAATAAGAAAAAATGTCGTGATCAAATAAATTCTAATCGGATTGATTTTTATAAAATGATAAATAATAAAAATAAGCGGATCCGATAGTGCAAGGATAAGGAAAAAAGGAAAATATTTTGTACGGTATTGCCTTAAAGGAGGAAAAAGCCAAACAATAATGCTGATATAGTATATTATATACGGGATAACCATTTCCGGATTAAGAATGTTATTAGGAATACGGATTGATATAAAGTTATTAAAAAAATGAATTTCTGTAAAATTTTTTAATTCAAAGACTTAACGTCTTCAAACCAGATCACATATGGGGAATGAGCCGTTGTGCGCCGGATATGGGGTTATTTAATCTGAATTTTTCTGATCGCTGTTTTTGGGGATGGACACCGTTATTGTGGTGCCTTTACCGTCCGCGGATTCGATTTCGAAAGTACCGTTAAGATTTTCGGCTCTTTCTTTCATATAAGTAAGTCCGAAATGTAACTTCGGGTCATGCCTGGTCTTTATTCCCTTTCCGTCGTCGGAAATAATTACTACGATAGATTCCTCTTTATTCATAATCAGTATATCAAAATGTCCGGCGCCGGAATGCTTGACTATGTTCGTCAGTGCTTCCTGAATGATCCGGTAAATCGACGTCTCGGTTTTAATACCGAACCTTTCCATTTTTCCTTTATAACTTACATCCCCTTTTATTCTGCTCTCTATGCTGACCGAATTTGTCAAAGAAATTATTGCCGTAGGAAGATCGACCTCTTCCAGAATAACCGGTCTTAATTGCCGTGAAATCCTTTTCAGATCGTTTATAGTCGAATCCAGGGCAGGTAAAACTTTTTTAACGTTTACTTTAAAATCCTGTTCGGATTCGCTGTTCTGAAGCAGCAGCTTGATGAAAATCAGATTCTGCCCGATGGAATCGTGCAGTTCCCTGGCAATTCTTTTCCTCTCTTTCTCTACGTTTTCCTGCAGGTGGTCCGTCAAATACAATAATTGTTTCCGGGATTCTATCAATTCTTTCTCAACAAGATTCCTTTCCGTTAAATCTTTAAAATAAAGCTGGGCTACATTTAGATTCGAGAGCGATTTAAACCATACTTCGTAATACTTACCTTCGGACCGAAAAGAAACGGGAAAGGAACTGTTATTATTTATTAACTCAGGTATATTTTCCGGCAGAGAAGGAATATAAGACCTGATATTTTCCCCTTCCAGGTCTTTGCCGTTCTCTAATATCTTCGCGGCTAAGTTGTTATGCAGTATAGTTCCCTTTTCGTCTATTCTTATAACCGGGTCAGGATCGAGTTCGGCAAACAAGGCCATTAGTTTAATTCCCTTCATCTCCAGTTCTTTTTTTTCCAGCAGATATTTTTTTTGAGCGGGGAAGAAAACATATTTATAGAAGACATATATTATGATAATAAAAATAAAGATGATAAGGATTGAATAAATAATAGGATCGTTCAGGCTGAACAATATCCGCAGGTATTCTTGTAATTCTTTGCTCATTTTATTTGTTTGTCCATTTATTCGCCTGTAATTCTAAAACGCGGATAATCGGATTATAATCCGTCTGTTTATGCAGTTAACTACTCGCCGATTTTCTTTCTTTTAAAGTCGGAAATTAATTTACTGATTTTTCATCAAATAGGAACGGAATTTTCCTACGAATTTTTAGGCGGACAAACAATTAAATGTATTTTAAGCGTCTTAAATCCGTTAAATATTTTTATAAGAATTTATCGTATTGATAAATAACTTATATTAAATAAAAACTTCGCTGTTCCCGGAAGTGTAGTGATTTGTTACTTCGGGCGAATTATAACTTTCAGCGGCTTTATTAACATCGTCGTACACGTTGAATACTTTCAAGGTACCGACTTTCTCCATTAAAGTCCTTACTATCGATCCGGGTTTAATAAGACGTATATCTCCCCCGATTTTAGACGCGTTTTTTAAAGAATAAACCAGAACGCCGAGAAATGTGGAATCTATGAACTCGCATTCCTTTATATCCACTACGATTTTCTTAAACCGTTTTTCATGGTATTCGTTTAAAATTTTCTTAAGCTCCCCTGCCTCCTTATATGTAGCGCGCGAAAAATTTACACTAACTACAATAACGTCATTAATAACATTTATTTCAAAATCGTCCACAGTTCTCCTTTATTTGAAATCCTGCAATAAAAACAATTTTTATGTATTTAGGGGAACAATATTCATACCATTTCAATATTTAAATTTTTATAAAAATAAGAAGCTTAATTTTATTACTTTGTCTCAAAATGATCAACAATAGCTGACATGTACAAAATTGAACAGTAGAAATTATTTATCGAATTGGGGATTGTTGTTCTTAATTATAAAAATTGCAGCATCTTTTCCTTACATAAAGCAATTTTTCTTATGCACTTTACGGTTTGGATTATTAATTTATAACATAATTTTATACGGTAATATGCAAAAATCACTTAATATCTATTTTATGTTCCTGGTCTCCGTGTTTTTTTACCTTCCCCCCTTGTTTTCACAAAGTATAAACGACGGATTTAATTTCTACCTGCCGCCGACGGACACCGCAAACAGCGAATTCATTTCTTTGCTTCCGGATTATAAAATCGGAACAAATGATTTCGTAACCGTTGATAAGGAGGGACATTTCTCGGTGAACGGAAAAAGAATCCGTTTCTGGGGAGCAAACCTTGTTGCGGGAGGAGCTTTCCCTTCGAAAAACGACGCTTGGTTTATAGCGGGAAGGCTAAGAAAAATGGGATTCAATTTAATCAGATTTCATCATTTGGATAACCCCTGGGGAAACGAAAGCCTTTTTCAATACGGACAGGATACGAGACATTTAAATCCTACAACCCTGGATAATTTAGAGTATTTGATCTATCAGCTCAAAAATAACGGGATCCGCGCAAATATAAATCTGAACGTTTCCAGGGCTTTCAACTCGAAAGACGGCGTGGCCGGCGCCGATTCGGTTGCCAATATGTTTAAGGGAGTAACTGTTTTCGATCCCCAATTAATTTATTTGGAGAAAGAATATGCGAGGCAACTGCTGACTCACCGCAATCCGTATACCGGCCTTGAATTGGTGAACGACCCGGTTATGGCTATGGTTGAAGTGATAAACGAAAATTCTTTGTACAGGATGTGGCGCGACGGAGAACTGAAACCGATTACCCTCGGAGGCCAGCTATTATACAGGCATTCTCATATGCTGGATACAATGTGGAACAGCTATTTAAAGAAAAAATATCCGTCCGCGGCCGCTTTGGCCGCTTCCTGGGATACGGGAATAACTAATGCTGATACCGCAAATTTAATTTATAACGGAAATTTCGAGGATCCGTTTAACACGTCAGGCTGGATTATGGAACTGCATGAAACGGCTCAGGCATCCATGCAAAGAGATTCTTCAACAAAATACGGGGGAAAATATTCGGAAAAAATTACGGTGACCAACGTAACCGGAACTGCATGGCATATACAATGGAAAAATGTCGGTTTTTTCCTGAAGAAAGATTCCGTTTACATGGTTACGTTTGCCGCAAAAGCCGATTCATCCTCAAATATCAACCTTACGTTAATGAGAGATAATTCCCCCTATACCTATTACAGCGGAAGCGATTTTTCATTGGATACGGAATGGAATACATACTCTTTTACGTTCAAATCTCCGGAAGATAATGCCGGGTACGGTAGACTTTCCTTCTCGTTCTACGTCAAGGGCAGCTACTGGTTCGACGATATTTCTCTGAAGAGAGCGATTATTAAAGGACTCCTTCCCGGAGAAGATCCGGACAGTAATTCGGTAAAAAGGATTGATTACTCGGATTGCCCCCGCTATTCGGCAAACAGGGTAAAGGACATGTCGGATTTTTATATTAAACTTCAAACCGATTTTTTTAACAATATGAAAAGTTATCTTCATGATACACTCGGCGTAAAAGTCCCGGTAGTGGGGACAAACTGGAATATAGGAGCAGGCGATTTAATCAGCCAATCCGTCATGGATTATATAGACAACCATTCATACTGGGACCATCCTTCTTTTCCCGGCATCCCGTGGTCGCCGACGGACTGGTACATACAAAACCTGCCCATGGTTCAATCGTCTTCGGGCGGTACTATCCCGGGACTGTTCGGCGGAGTAGGCATGAAAGGAAAACCGTTTACAATAAGCGAGTACAACCATGCATATCCGAATATTTACCAGACGGAAGGCGTGCTCTTCCTTTCGGCGTACTCGTCTTTTCACGGCGTAGACGGAATAATGTTTTTCGATTACGAAGGTTCCGAAAACTCATGGAGCAGCGATTATATCGGCGGCTATTTCGACCTGGACAGGAATTCCGCCATGATGGCTTTAATGCCTTCGTGTTCTTATGCATTCAGGAACGGTTTAATATCCGAAGCAAAAGAAACCGTTTATCTGGATTATACCAGGGATACCGTTCTCATCCTTCCCAAAATAAACAGCAGCTACGCGCCTTCCTATTTTTCCCAAAAACTTGCTCTTATACACGATGTAAGAAACGAATCCTTCAACAGCAGTTCAAGCTCGAATTTTTCCGAATTAAACCCGCAGATCGATCCTCCCTTTATTACGGATACGAAAGAAATCGAATATAATACAAACGGTCTGCTTTCGGTCGGTACTAAAAGATTTATCGGCATGTCCGGGTTCTTAAACTCGTTCGCCCCGGAACAGATAAAAAACCTTACGCTTAACGGAGCAGACGGTTTCGGTACGCTGACCTGGCTTTCATTAACCGGCGATTCCCTGAATGTCTCGAGAAAATCCCTGCTGACGGTCTCTTCGTTTCAAAGTAATACGGGTATGGTTTGGGACGGGACTTCGACGGTACACGATAACTGGGGAAGCGCGCCTACAATTATTTCACCGCTTTCGGTTGACCTGGTTTTAAATGTATCGGCGGATTCTCTGAAAGTTTTTCCCCTGGATGAAAGAGGCAATAAAGTAACCGGGCAATTTTATCTTCTGAAGAGCGACAACAATTTGTTCGATGTAAAGCTAAATCAAAATACGGATAAAACATTGTGGTACGGTATAGAAGCTTACGGCGTCGGCCGGATTGAAAATGCCGCAGCAAATACGCACCAGGTCGCCGGGAATTATGTCTTGGAACAGAATTATCCGAACCCTTTCAACCCGTCTACGATCATAAAATACAGCCTGCCGAAATCAGGTTTTGTATCGATAAAAGTATACGATATACTCGGCCGGGAAACTGCAACTCTTGTGAATAAAAATGAAAGCGCGGGTTATCATACGGTTGTTTTCGATATGCGAAAGACTATAAACCGGGAACAATTGACGAGCGGCGTATATTTCTACCGCATGCAATCCGGCGGGTATGCCGAAACAAAGAAATGCATTTATATTAAATAGGCCGGGTACAACCCGGCCCTCGAAATGTTCGGATTATAATTCTTCCGTTATAAATTGTTATCGGACTGGTTTTGAAGGGAAACATGGTAATTGTAAAACCTGCTGCAGAGTTCCCTTACGCGTTTGCTTTTATCCAGCTTCGCGGCCTGCTTCACCGCAAATATTGATTTATCCGAAGCTATCTTTGTAAGCGCAAGAGCCGCCATAATTCTTCCGCTCTCAGATTTTTCATTGTTCAATATTTTCATTAAAGGAATTACGGCCTCGGAGATTCCGTATTCCCCTGCAAAATAAGCGCAACTTAATCTTAATCCGTCATTTTCGGAATTAAGTCCGTTCAAATAATTAGCAACCGCATCTTTTGAATTTAATTGCTCCCTGCCGGAATTAACGGTTTGTCCGTAAGTCATCGTTAAACCCGTTAGCAGTAAGGCAGTAACAAAAATTACGACTTTTTTTCTCATTTTTGTACTCCTTTTTGATTTGCGTATTTATCATAAACACGGATACAAAGTTAATCCTTTAAACCCGATGAAAAAGTTATATATGATGGAAGGAACTTTACGATGATCGGTCTAATTCTTTTCTATTTGAGGGGAGCTCTAACGTGGTAAAAAAAAGCCGGATGAACCGGCTTTGTTTTTAAAACTAGGGGTCTGCTTTACTTAAACGCCTTGATATAGTCCGATAATGTTCTTATCTATATCATAAATCAATGCATAAGCGCCCATTGCAGGTATTATTGTTTTGCCGCGGAAAGTATCGCCTCCCAATTCTTTGGCCTTTTTTAAATAATCTTCAACGGTATTTACCCTTACGTGAAATATCGTGGTATCGCCGGAAATAATTTTATCCACTTTCTTCAATCCTAAGGTAAAACCTTTGTGAGTATTAAACAAAAGGTAACCGTTCCCGAACGGTTTAAATTCCCACCCGAACAGTTTGGCATAAAAGTCTTTGCTTTTATCCAGGTCGGTACACGGAATCTCTGCATGTGCTAAGAAGTCTGATGCCATTTTGAACCCCGAAAAATTAGTAACTAAAAATTATTTATAAACGGACATTTAATAAAATATCGTTCATTTCAAACATTAAAATATAAATATCCTTCTTAATAAAAAAGGAAATAACATTATACCGCTTTTGTATCTCCTTTAATCATCTGCCACAGCGTCATTAATATTATTTGAATATCGAGGCCGATCGACCAGTTTTCTATATACCATATGTCGTAGTTAATTCTTTTAACGGTTCTTTTTCTATTCTCTTCGTAATCGGGAACGTCGCCTCTTAGTCCGTGCACCTGTGCCCAGCCGGTAATACCGGGTTTTACCCAGCTCCTTAATTTAAGTTCGTCTACCATTTCCTTATAGATTTCGTTGAACGCCACGGGGTGAGGCCGCGGACCGACCAGCGACATTTCGCCTTTTAAAGTATTAATAAATTGAGGCAGTTCGTCCATGTTGGACTTCCTCAGGAATTTTCCTATTCTGGTAACCCGCGGATCGTCTTCTACCGTGGGGCGGTATGACTCCGAGCCGTTATTTTTTGTATGCATTGTTCTGAATTTGTAGCATTTAAATAGGATATCTTTTGCCCCCACCCTGTCCTGTATAAAAAATACCGGTCCAGGGGAAAACATTTTATTAATTAAATATATAAGCGGGATAAACCAGGACAGTATCAGTATTATTCCCAGCAGCGAAGCAAAAATATCGATAGATCGCTTTATTAGCCGCCAGTGCGCTTCGGACAACGGTTCGCTGCGCACGGAAATAACGGGATAATCGCCGATCATTCCGATCTGATACTTCTGTGAAATAAAGCGGAAATAATCCGGTATTATATGCATTCTTACGGCATGCCGGTTACATACTTTTATTATCTCGTCAAGCTGATCGGAAGCGGACATCGGAAGTGCAACTATCACTTCGTCAAGCTGCCTTTGGGTTATAACATTGCCGAGGTCTGTTATATTTCCGAGAACGCTTTTTTCGGGGTCCGGCTGGTTGTCTAAAAATCCGATTACGTTATAACCGAATTCGGGTCTTTTCGATAAAAATTCATAAAAATTCTTTCCCAGTTCCCCCGCCCCTATAATCAATGCATTCTTGAGCTTGCTTTCCCTGCCTTTAACTCGTATTTGAACGGTCTTGAATATTTGGATCCTCAGGCTGACGAGAACAAAAGTTAAAAAAGCATAATAAAGTATGAAATTCCTTGTAAAGAGATTCTCCTTAACCACGAATATAAACAGTACTGCCGTTATTACCTGCGCTAAAATATTCCTTAATATTTTTAAGAACTGGTATGTAAACGATCGTACTATAAAATCTTCGTAAAAATCTATTACGTTCGAAACGAAATACCATACGAAATTTAACGCCATCATAAGGGCAAACATGTAGCTTCTGTCGATGAGTATGCTGAAGGATTGGGCCAGCACGGCCGACAAAACGAAAGAAAGATCAAGCAGCAGGAGATCGGAGAATAATCTTAAATAATAGTTCGATTTTTTGTTAGCTATCATTTTAAACTGCTTGCCGGTGATATTGCTTTCTTATTAAAAAATTCGGCGCATTTGTCATCCACGAAGTTCTTGATATTTATCTCAAAGTTCTTTCTGTCGAATTTCTTTGCACGGATATGTAAATCGGCCGGGGAAAACTTATCCATGTTCTTTTCGAACCTTAATACCGCGTCTTTAACCGATGATGGCGTCTGTTCGCTGAAAAGTATTCCCGTCAGACCGTCCGTTACAGTATCCGCAATTCCTCCCCTGCCGTAGGCTATAACCGGCGTACCGCACGACAAAGCTTCTACCGCCATTATTCCGAAATCTTCCTCCGCCGCAAATACGAACGCCGCGGCCTTCTGCATATATAGGCTTAGTTTATCGTCGCTTTGATACCCGAGGAATTCTATATTTTCCGAAGCCGCAGCCTTTATTTTTAATTCTTCCGGGCCTTCGCCGATAACGAGCAGTCTTTTATCCTTCATTTGCGAGAATGCTTCAACTATAATATCGATTTTTTTATACGGAACGAACCTTGAAGCCGTTAAAAAATAATTTTCTTTTTCGGAACAGCACGGGAATTTTTCCGTGTCGACAGGCGGGTGGATAACGGTCGATTTCCTTCCGTAGATTTTTTGTATCCTGCGGGAGATGTAATTGGAGTTCGCTATAAAATAATCCACCCTGTTCGACGCCGCTACATCCCAAATCCTTATGTAATGCAGAAACAGCTTTGCCAGCATCCCCCTTATGCCCTTTTTCAAATTGCTGCCTTCCAGATATTGATAATAAAGGTCCCAGGCGTACCTCATAGGAGTATGGCAGTAACTTATGTGAAGCTGATTCGAGTTCGTCATTATTCCCTTCGCCACCGCATGCGAACTGGAAATTATAAGATCGTAGCCGGAAAGGTCGAACTGTTCTATAGCAAGCGGAAACAACGGCAGAAATTTTCTGTAATTTTTTTTAACGCCTGGTACCTTTTGCAGAAAGGAAGTATGCGGTATTCGGTCTTTTAAGATTATTTTTCGCTCGCGTTCGCCGACAAAATCGAACAGCACGAAAATATCCGCATCCGGCCAGATATTCGTGAAAGATTCCACGCATTTTTCGGAACCGCCGTAAACCGCCAGCCATTCGTGAACTATCGCCGTTCTCAAATTTTTAGTCTCGATTTAAATTTAAATTCAAAATTAACAATAAATTAAACTTATAAAAACAGAAATACCGTTAATCCGGATCCAAAATCATCTTCAGGTTTGCGGCGAAATTTTCACGGGAGAAGCGCTTTATGTTTTCACGTCCCTTGGCGGTAAGCACTTTCATGTAGGATTCATCATTAATAAATAATTCCAGTTTCTCCTTTATGTCGTGAACATTATAAGGATCGAAATATAAAGCGGCATCACCGCAAGCTTCGGGTATCGATGCGGTGCTTGCGGCAATGACGGGGCAGCCGCAGATCATTGCTTCGAGAGGGGGAAGGCCGAAGCCCTCGTAGAGCGACGGGAAAACCAGCGCGAATGCCATCCTGTAAAGCGCGTTGAGTTCCTGCCTCGAAATATAACCCGTAAATACCGTATTGCGTTTTAATTTTGGGGATTTATCCAGCAGCTTGAATACGTCTTTATCTGCGGTTATCAGTTTTTTATATTCGCCGACCACAACTATTTTATATTTTTCGTCTTTCTCAAGTATTTCAAGAAATGCGGCGAGAAGATTGTAAAGGTTTTTATGAGGTTTAATATTGCTTACGAATAAAAAGAATTTGTCCGGCAGCTTATACTTTTGAATTAGGCCGGAATAATCCCCGTTATAAAAATCTTTAAATACATCCTTATTAAGTCCGCAGTATACGACGCTTATTTTTGTTTCGTCCACTCCCGTATACTTTACTATTTCCGATTTTGAGAATTTCGACACCGTTATTACGGAATCCGAATTTTTTACTGCTTTGCGAATCATATATTTCGCGTAGAGTTTCTGAAGGCCGGTTAATCTTCCGTAAAACGCCAGATGATAAACATCGTGAATGATAACAATTTTTTTGCCGGCCTTTACGGGTAGAACGGGTACGTTATAATGCGGGGACAAAAAAATATCGCATCCCGGTATTTTAACGGGAAACATCAGTTGTTCCGACAGGGAATATATGGGACTGGTAAAATTTATTATTTCGATTTCCCTCTCCAATCCCAATGCTTTAATTTCACGAGTTTTGCCCAGCAGTACGGGATTATAATTGCCGGGCAGATTCGGCAACATACTCTGAAGATACGTTCCGATTCCCGAGCTTTTGATCATCCGTGCATCGACAACAATTTTTTTCATAATTATTTTACGGCATTCGCTTAATTTTAATCAAATTATTCATTTATGTCGGGAAGATATTTAGTTTTATCAGGTATTTATTCTAAATTTAGATTTAAAATTAATGAAAAAAGCATAAGCCGGGCCAACGGAATGTTGATCTCTGTCATAACCCCTACTTTTAATTCCGAAAAAACCATCGAGAGAAACGTGCGCTCTATAACGGGACAGACCTACAGGCATTTTGAACACATAATTGTTGACAACGACAGTAAAGATAACACCATTAATATCATTAATAAAGTTTACGCCGAAAACAAACTTGCGGATAAATTAAAGGTGCTTACGGGCAGGGATAACGGGATAGCGGACGCTTTTAACAAGGGAATAAACAAGGCGGGCGGAGAAATTATTACCATACTCAACAGCGACGACGAATATTACAGGGACAACGTTTTCGAGGAAGCCGTATCTGCATTCGAAAACGATAAGGTGCTGATCGTTCACGGGGATGTATATTTTTACGATCCGCTTTACGGGTCCAATGTGCGGTTCCCGGCAGCCGATAAAGCCACGGGAGGAATACAGTTCATTCACCCCACGATGTTTTTCCGGAAAGAGGTCTATAAAAACCTGGGACTTTACAACGACGGGTACTTTTTTTCGATGGATTACGAATACTACTGCCGGCTTGCTAAAAATATAAAAGACCTCGACAAGAAAGTATTTTACTTAAAAGGCGAACCCGTTGTAAGGATGTATGCGGGCGGAGCCTCGTGGAAAAACGAACTTAAAAGCATCGAAGAGATAAAGAGAGCTATGATTGAGCACGGATTCTGGAACAGATCGGGGAAAAACTTTTATACTGCCAGAAAAAGGAGAACACTGATAAAAAAATACTTTACGAAATTGCATCTCAACTTTTTAGTAAAAATTTGGCGAAGAATTAAATATGGCAATTAATTCGGTCAAAGATTTATTTCGGTTCGAAGGCAGCTCGAGATCTCTTAAAGCTCAAAAGAACGTAATTATTTTATTTCTTCTTAACGGTATTAATTTTATAGCCACCTTTCTTTTGGTACCGCTTACAATCAACTTCCTGGGAACCGTCGAATACGGGATCTGGTTAACCTTAAGTTCGGTATTGACATGGCTGACATATATGGATTTCGGGATCGGGAACGGATTGAGGAATAAACTTGCCGAATCGTTTGCGAAGGATTCGTTCGCCGATGCCAAATCTTACGTCAGCACGGCTTACGCCGTGTTCGGTGCCGGTGTAATTTTACTTTGGCTTTTATTTTTGGGTTTCTACGGTTTCGTCGATTGGCCGGCAATATTCAACGTGCCGGCATATTTAAGTAATCAAATTTCCTTTATCGTTTTAACCGTGTTTGTCCTCTTTTCGGCACAGCTTTTTTTTAAGCTGATTTATTCAATAATAAATGCCGATCAGCGCCCTGCGGTAAACGGTCTTTTAAGCGTATTCGTAAATGTTTTTATACTTGTGTTTGTCTTTTTAATATCGAAATACGGGCATAGAAATCTTTATTTATTGGCAGCCGGTTCCAGCGCTGTCCCGATTGCGGTTTTTATTCTGGCCTCGATCGTACTCTTCTCTGGAATGTATAAAAAAATCGCCCCCTCTTTAAAAAATATCCGGTTCGGCTATACCAAAGACCTGTTCGGTTTGGGGATGCAGTTCTTTGTAATTCAGCTTGCCGGCTTAATATTGTTTGCGACAGACAATATGATAATAACTCAAATATTCGGCCCTTCCGAGGTTACTACGTATAATATAGCATATAAATATTTCTATTATGTTTACATTATTTTTAATATAATTCTTAGTCCCTTTTGGTCTGCTTATACCGAGGCATACGTTAAGAAAGATATTCACTGGATAAAAAAGACCGTTAAAAGGATAAAATTACTGTGGTTATTAACCTCGCTGCTTGTACTGGTAATGCTTGCAATATCCGGTTTCGTTTACAAGATATGGATCGGCGGTTCTATTACAGTGCCCGTATCGCTTTCGGCTGTTATGGCGCTGTTCGTAATAATGGGCAACTGGAACAACGTTTTCGCTTATTTTATTAACGGCGTAGGCAAGATAAGATTGCAGCTCTACAGTTCCCTATTAACCGCCGTAATAAATATTCCGCTTTCCGTTTATTTGGCAAAGTATTTAAATATGGGAATAACGGGCGTAATTTCGGCAACATGTATCTGTGTTGCTTTCGGTTCGGTAATGGGACCGATCCAATACCACAAGATCATAAACGGCAAGGCAAGGGGAATTTGGACAAGATAGAATAAATATTATGAATTGTAAAATATGCTCTCAAAGATCCGAAGCTGTTTTTAATGAATTAATCCTCGGGAAGTATCAAGTTCGGTATTTCTTCTGTAAAGATTGCGGCTTTGTATTCACAGAAGAACCTTACTGGCTTGAGGAATCTTACAGAAGCCCCATAAATATTTCCGATACCGGGATCATGGATAGAAATCTTTTATACTCAAAATTGATCTCGGTACTTATTTATTTCTTTTTTAATAAAGACGCGGAATTTTTGGATTATGCGGGAGGGTACGGGATTTTTACCAGGCTAATGCGGGATATAGGATTTGATTTTTACTGGAGCGACGCTTTCAGCGAGAATCTGGTAGCCCGGGGTTTTGAATATAATCCGGAATCAAACGGCAATATTCAGATGATAACGGCATTGGAAGTCTTTGAACATTTTTCTAATCCTTTAACGGAAATAAAAAAGATGCGGTGTATAACAGATAATATAGCTTTTACGACTACACTCCTGCCAATTCCCGTACCTAAGCCATCGGAATGGGAGTACTATGCGTTTGAACACGGACAACATGTTTCTTTTTACTCGAGTAATGCGCTGAAAACCATTTCTATTATGCTTGGCCTGAATTACCTTAACTACGGGAATTTTCATCTCTTTACACCGAAAAAGATTAATGACAAGTTATTTAAATTATTGATGTTCTTAAGCAGAAAGGGATTATTCGAATTCATTAAAACATCAATTAAAACAAGAACCGTAGAGGATAATTTTATATTACGGAGAAAAAAAATTCAATAGATTCCGGACCCGTTATGCCGATTAAAATAAAGAATTTACTTAATTATCTGTCGTTTTTACTTATCTCACCTTTTATTAAATCGAAAAAAAATTCGTATATACCCGGAAAAATGCTGATAATAAGAATCGACGCGATCGGGGATTACCTTTTATTCAGAAATTTTCTAGGAATTATAAAAGAAGAAGATAAGTACCGCGATTATAAAATAACTCTTTGCGGAAACGTTATATGGAAGGATATAGCCGAAAGTTTAGATAAAAAATATGTCGATGAATTTGTCTGGATAGACAGGAAAAAGTTTTATGGAAATTTGTTTTATAAGTTCTCGGTGCTGAGGGAAATTTATAAGAAAGGATTTGAAATAGTTATACACCCGACTTATACGCGTGAAATATTATACGGAGACGAAATTGTATGGGCAAGCGATGCTCCCGTAAAAATCGGCAGTAAAGGCGTTCTTGACAAACATTCAAAATGGAAAAGAAAGGTCTTCTCCGATAATTATTATACACAATTAGTCGCTTCAAGCGACCGGAATATGTTTGAGTTTTACAGGAACAAAGAATTTTTTAGCGAAATATTAGGAAGGGACCTAAATTTTGTTAAACTCTTGTGTAATGTACCGAAGATCAATGTAGCTGTAAAGTTGCCCGAGAAATATGTCGTTTTGTTTCCCGGCTCCAGGGACATATCAAAAAGGTGGGCTCCTTATAATTTTGCGGCCGTAGGTAAAAAATTATTTGAAGAACACAATTATAAACTTATAATTCCCGGCGGCCCCGGTGATCAAAAAATATCGGGTGAAATAGTTTCCTTATTAAGTCCCGAAAGCGTTATTGACTTAACGGGCAAGAACACGCTTCCGGAGTTAATCAAAATAATTGCCGGCGCAGATTTGCTTATTTCAAACGACAGTGTTGCGGTTCATATTGCCGCATCGGTTAAAACTCGGTTTGTTTGTATTTCCAACGGCATATTTTTCGGCAGATTTCACCCTTATCCAAAAGAGATTTTCAAGGAGGCTTATTACATTTATCCGGATACTGTAACAGAAAATCTGAACAATTCAGCCTATACGGAAAATATAAGATACAACTCAAAAGCCGATATAAATGTAATAAAAGCAGAAAAAGTTTGTAAATTGGTTGAAGGAATTATCAAAATTAATACGGATCATAATTAATCGAATGATAAATATCTCTTCCATAATAATAGCAAAGAATGAAGAACGGAATATCGAGCTTTGCCTCGAGAGCCAGCTGAATTGTATCGATGAGATAGTTGTGCTTATAGATAAGGATTCCTCGGACGGCACCCTTGATATAGTTAAATCCTTTCCCGGGGTTAAATTCGAAATTTCCGAATGGGAGGGATACGGCCGGACCAAACAGTCGGGCCTTTCTCTTACTTCAAACGATTGGATCTTCTGGATCGATGCGGACGAGGCAATAACACCCGCGCTCTCCGATGAATTAAACTCATTTAAGAAATCCAAACCGCGGCACGCGGCATATTCCGTCCCGAGGAAAGCGTACTTCCTGGGCAAATGGGTAAAGCACTGCGGGTGGTATCCCGGCCGCGTCATAAGGCTGTTCGATAAGAATAAAGCAGGATTCAGCGATAAATCCGTTCATGAAGGATTAACGGTCGTCGGCCCGGTAGGCAAATTAAGCGGCGATCTCGATCACTTTACCGATCCCACCATCCGTCATTACTTTGAAAAATTCAATAACTATACTACGCTGGCCGCGGAAGAATTGTTTAATGAAGGTAAAAATGTTTCGACTGCTGATATCCTGGTTCGACCGTTCTTTTTGTTCTTTAAAATGTATATTCTAAAAAGAGGATTTATGGATGGGTTCCGGGGATTTGTCCTGTCGGTATTTTCATCCTTATACGTCTTTACAAAATACTGTAAGCTATGGGAATTAAAAAGATCAGGCCGTACAGGAAAAAACGGCCGATAGAATTAGTGCTTTAAATTAAAGCGTTTTTATAAATTTTTATATAATTATGACGGTTGCTTATGAATGGTTATTCATAGCTCGTTAAACATTAGGGGTTAATTTATGACTGTAGGTATAATAGCAAACATCAATAAGGAAAATATATACGAAGTAGTATCTGCATTGATTTCAAAATTAAAAGAGCATAACTTGGATTTTTTACTGGGAGATTCCCTTTGGGCAACAAAGGATAATCTTGCCGGGAAAATGCGAAAGAATCTCTTTGCAGACGTGGATAAGCTCTGCAGAAGATCGGATATGATCATATCCATCGGCGGGGACGGTACAATGCTGGCGACGGCTTTTAAAGCTCACAAATACGACAAGCCGGTTCTCGGGGTGAATCTCGGGAAACTGGGTTTCCTTGCCGAGGCGAATTTAAGCCGGATGGACGAATTTATCGAGGAGATCGGAAAAGGCAGATATAAGATAGACAAAAGAATGGTTATTGAAAGCGAATGCTTCGGACATAAAGTGGAAAAGCTTTATGCGATTAACGATATTGTAATCGATAAGGGCGGGTGGCCCAAAATGATCGAGCTTACAATAAGAGTGGATGACGAATATGTTACTACTTTTTCGGCAGACGGATTGATTATCGCGACGCCGACGGGCTCTACAGGCTACTCCATATCCACCGGAGGACCTATTGTCAGCCCCAAAACCGACGTAATAACGCTGTCTCCCATATCCCCTCACAGCTTAACCGTACGTCCTTTAGTATTACCTGGGAACCAGAATATTTCAATTACGGCGGAATCACTCCATAAGGAAGTCCACGTTAACTGCGACGGTCAGAGAGTCTTTGCCTTCGCTCCCCCGTTGAAATTAAATATTAAAAAGTGCGAACGCCCGCTTAAACTGGTTCACACCTCGTTATCAAGCTATTTCGAAACTTTGCGCACAAAATTGTTGTGGGGGATAGACCTCAGAAAAAACTCTATAAACAATAAGGACATTTTATGAGAACTCTAATGCTTTTTATCCTCGTTTCGGCTTTTTCCATTATTGTATTCGCGCAGAATACCGACTCGGCCCGTACGGCGGAAAATTATAAGCTTGTAAAAGACGATTTATCGGGGGAACCTATGCTTCTGGGTTATTGCAGCAGGGAAGCTTTTAAAGATACTTCTTTTTCTTGGTGGTTCAATTCAATGTACGATATTTACAACGTAGATACCGTTACCGCTGTAAAACTTGCGGATAAATTAAAAAACGTCGATATAGAGATTGTTATGGGTACATGGTGCAGCGACAGCAGACGGGAGGTACCCAGATTCTTTAAAATAATGGACTATTTAAAATACCCGTCGGACAGCGTTAAAATATTTACCGTGGGCAGGGATAAATTAGGAGTTAACGGCGAAACAAAGAATTTGGATATTCATCTAGTCCCTACGTTTATCTTTTACCGGGGGGGTAAAGAGCTCGGACGGATCATTGAATCGCCGAAAGTAAGCCTTGAAAAAGATATGCTGAAAATTTTAAACGGATGAAAAATGCGGCTTAACTGTTTAATTGTTATATGGCTTAATTGTTAAATTTTTTTAGGACAATTTAACAATTAGACAATTAAACAGTTAAGCAATTACTATTATCATGTCTGCATGCTTCCATGCAGCCTTCAGGGTTCGACTTCTTCAAGAACAGGCAGTTCGAATTTTGTGAATTCCAGTTCCTTTACCTTCGTTCTGCCGTTTCTCTTAGTTCTGCCGGTATTCCTTCCTTTTACGTTTTCCTTTTCCGGATTATTCTTATCGTGATAATTTTTATAAGCATAAATTTTATGCTGATAATTTCTGAGAATTATCTTGTCTTCGTCTTGGTGCAGAACGTAATTCGGCAGAATCGGTATCTTTCCGCCTCCGCCCGGAGCATCGATAACAAAGTGAGGAATCGCCAGGCCGCTTGTATGGCCGCGGAGGTTTTCAATAATATTCAAGCCTGTTTCAATAGAAGTACGGAAATGATTGGCGCCCTTGGTTTCGTCTGCCATATACATATAATACGGGCGAACTCTTATTTTCAATAATTTCTGCATTAGTTCTTTCACAACTGCGGGTTCGTCGTTAACGCCTTTCATCAATACCATCTGATTGCCCACGGGAATGCCAGAGTCTGCCAGCATTTGGCATGCTTTGGAACTTTCCGGGGTAA